>NZ_LZKF01000151.1:0-123799 GCF_001672665.1 Mycobacterium sp. E2238
GCATGTAGCCCAAACCCCAGCCGTGATCGGCGACCCGTGGCCCGAGCACCAAGTCGGTCTCCAGGCCACCCTGGCACGAACGGGCAAGTGTCGGCCCTGGGATTGGCGACGTTCTACAACGCGCTCGCCCAGGAGAAGGTGCTCAGCCGCGAGCACATGGAGCTGGTGCGGCAGTGCCAGGGTGGCCTGGAGACCGACTTGGTGCTCGGGCCACGGGTCGCCGATCACGGCTGGGGTTTGGGCTACATGCTCAACCAGCGGTGCGTGAACGGGCCCAACCCGCGGATCTTCGGCCACGGCGGCCTCGGGGGGTCGTTCGGGTTCGTCGATCTCGAACACCGGATCGGCTACGCGTACGTGGCGAACCGGTTCGACGCCACCAAGGCCAACGCGGACCCGCGCAGCCTGGCGCTGAGCAACGAGGTCTACGCGGCGCTCGGCGTCATCTAGGTTCCGGCGAACCGCGGCCCGTCATTTCTGGCAGGTAGGGCACCAGAACACGTTTCGCCCCTCGAGCACGGCCGTGCGGATCGAATCTCCACAGACCCGGCAGGCCTCGCCGGCGCGCCGGTAGACATACGTCCGGGGCCGCCCGGCCCGGTACGACGGCGGCCCGTGGTCGTGTTCGGGCCGCACCACGATGATCTTGCCCCGGCGCAAGCCGACCTTCATCAGCGCCACCAGATCGGTCCACGCCGCGGCGAACTCCGCCTCGCCGATGTCGCGGCCGGCACGGAACGGGTCGATGTGGTGGCGGTAGAGCAGTTCGTTGCGATAGACGTTGCCGACGCCGGCGACGATGGTCTGGTCCATCAGCAGTGCACCAATGGGCCTGCGGGACTTGGTGATTCGATTCCACGCCCAGGACGGATCGGCGTCGTTGCGCAGCGGGTCGGGACCGAGCTTGGCCAGCACGTCGGAAACCTGGCCCTCGTCGATCACCTCGCAGACCGTCGGCCCGCGTAAGTCGGTTCCGTAGTCGGCGCCGACCATTCGCATCCGCACCTGCCCGACCGGTTCGGGAAGGACCGCTCCGTCGCGCGGCCATTCGGTGAAGGCGCCGTAGAGGCCCAGGTGCACGTGCACGATCGGACCGCCTTGATGGGGCCCGTAGTGGTGGAACAGGTGTTTGCCCCAGACGCTGGTGCGGCGCAACACGCGCCCGTCCACCACGGCCGCATCGACGAAGCGGCCCTGCGGGCTCGACACCGCCACCGGCGCCCCACCGAAGCGGCGCTGATGCAGCCGGGCCAGGCGGTGCAGGGTATGCCCTTCGGGCATGCGCGCCTCAGCCCTGCGCGCCGGGCACCGGCGGCGCCTGGTGAGTGCGCTCGTACTCGGCGAGGATGTCGATACGTCGTTGGTGGCGTTCGGCTTTGGACCATTGCGCACTCAGGAAGGCATCCACGATGGCCAACGCCTCGGGGACCGTGTGCATGCGACCGCCGATCCCGATCAATTGCGCGTTGTTGTGCTCGCGGGCCAGGGTCGCCGTCTCGACGCTCCACCCCAGCGCGCAGCGGGCTCCCGGCACCTTGTTGGCCGCGATCTGTTCGCCGTTGCCCGAACCGCCCAGCACGATGCCCAGGCTGCCGGGGTCGGCCACCGTGCGTGTCGCGGCCGCGATGCAGAACGCCGGGTAATCGTCCTCGGCGTCATACGCGAAGGCGCCACAATCGATCGGCTCGTGCCCGGACGCTTTGAGGTGCTCGATGATCTGCTGCTTGAGCTCGAATCCGGCGTGGTCAGAGCCGAGGTAGACGCGCATGCCCGCAATCCTTACACGGGCCGCCTATCAGTCGAATTCGGGCTTCTCGGTGCGGGTCCGCTTGAGCTCGAAGAAGTGCGGGTAGGACGCGAAGGTCACCGACGCATCCCATAGCTTGCCGGCCTCCTCGCCGCGGGGGATCTTCGAAAGCACCGGCCCGAAGAACGCCACCCCGTTGACGTGAATGGTCGGCGTGCCGACGTCGTCGCCGACGGCGTCCATGCCGGCGTGGTGGCTCTTGCGCAGGGCGTCGTCGTACGCCTCGCTGTTCGCGGCCTCCGCGAGCTCCGCGGGCAGACCGGCGTCGGCGAGCGACAACTTGATGACTTCCTCGAGGTTCTTGTTGTCCTCGTTGTGAATCCGGGTGCCCATGGCGGTGTACAGCGGGTCGAGCACGCCCTCGCCGTGGGCCTGCTCGGCGGCGATCGCCACGCGCACCGGACCCCAGGCGTGCTTCATCATTTCGCGGTATTTGTCGGGAAGGCCTTCGCGGTTCTCGTTGAGGATCGCCAGGCTCATGACGTGAAAGTGCACCTCGATGTCGCGGACCTTTTCCACCTCGAGGATCCAACGCGAAGTGATCCAGCACCACGGGCACAGCGGGTCGAACCAGAAATCGGCTTGGTCTTTCTCGGCAGCCTTCTCAGCCATAGCGCAGTCCTCTCGTCGGTCGGTACACCGTTCAGCACAACCGTAGGCGCCGCGCCCCTGTTCCCGCACCGGCCGAGATGCGCGGCGGGCACGTAAGTTGGACGCGTGGCTCTTCCTAATCTCACCCGGGACCAGGCCGTCGAACGCGCCGCCCTGATCACCGTCGACAGCTACCAGATCGACCTCGATGTCACCGATGGTTCCGGCGCACCCGGCGAACGGACGTTCCGCTCCACCACCACGGTGGTGTTCGACGCGCTTCCCGGTGCCGACTCGTACATCGACCTCGCCGCCGAGACGGTGCGCAGCGCCAGCCTCAACGGCCATGACCTGGATGTATCCGGCTACGACGAATCGACGGGCATCGCGTTGCGCGGTCTGGAGAAACGCAACGTCCTCGTGGTCGACGCGGACTGCCGCTACTCCAACACCGGCGAGGGGTTGCATCGCTTCGTCGATCCGGTCGACAACGAGACCTACCTTTACTCGCAATTCGAAACCGCCGACGCCAAGCGCATGTTCGCCTGCTTCGACCAACCCGACCTCAAGGCGACGTTCGACCTGCGGGTGACGGCACCCAAACACTGGAAGGTGGTTTCCAACGGCGCGACGGTGTCCATCGAAGACGGCGTGCACGTCTTCGCCACCACTCCGCGGATGAGCACCTACCTGGTGGCCCTCGTCGCCGGCCCGTACGCCGAGTGGAAGGACACCTACGCCGACGAACACGGCGAGATCCCGCTGGGCATCTTCTGCCGGGAATCGTTGGCGCGCCACATGGATGCCGAGCGGCTGTTCACCCAGACCAAGCAGGGATTCGCCTTCTACCACAAGAACTTTGGGCTGCCGTATGCGTTCGGCAAATACGATCAGCTGTTTGTGCCCGAATTCAACGCCGGCGCAATGGAAAACGCGGGCGCGGTGACCTTCCTGGAGGACTACGTCTTTCGCAGCAAGGTCACCCGGGCCTCTTACGAGCGGCGCGCCGAAACCGTGCTGCACGAGATGGCGCACATGTGGTTCGGTGACCTCGTCACCATGACCTGGTGGGACGACCTGTGGCTCAACGAGTCGTTCGCGACGTTCGCGTCGGTGCTGTGCCAGGCGGAGGCCACCGAATTCACCGAGGCCTGGACGACGTTCGCGACGGTCGAGAAGTCTTGGGCGTACCGCCAAGACCAGCTGCCGTCCACCCATCCGATAGCCGCGGATATCCCCGACCTGGCCGCCGTCGAGGTGAACTTCGACGGCATCACCTACGCCAAGGGCGCGTCCGTCCTCAAACAGCTCGTCGCCTACGTCGGGCTGGAGTACTTCCTGGCGGGGCTGCGCGACTACTTCCGCACCCACGCGTTCGGCAACGCCACTTTCGACGACCTGGTGGCCGCGCTGGAGAAGGCGTCCGGCCGGGACCTGTCCGACTGGGGCCGGCAGTGGTTGAAGACGACCGGGTTGAACACGCTGCGGCCGGATTTCGACGTCGACGCGGACGGCCGGTTCACCCGGTTCGCGGTGACACAGAGTGGCGCCGCCCCGGGCGCCCGTGAAACCCGAGTGCACCGGCTGGCGATCGGGATCTACGACGACGATGGCGCCGGCAAGCTGCTGCGGGTCCGGCGCGAAGAACTCGACGTCGAGGGTCCTGTCACCGAAGTGCCTGCCCTCGTTGGCGTTTCGCGTGGCCAGCTGGTGCTGGTCAACGACGACGATCTGACGTATTGCTCACTGCGACTGGACGGCGAGTCGCTGCGGACGGCGCTGCGGCGGATCGCCGACATCGCCGAGCCACTCCCGCGCTCCCTGGTGTGGTCGGCGGCGTGGGAGATGACACGCGAGGCCGAACTGCGCGCCCGCGACTTCGTGGCGCTGGTTTCGGGCGGCGTGCAGGCCGAAACGGAGGTCGGTGTGGCGCAGCGGCTGCTGCTGCAGGCGCAGACGGCGCTGGCTTCCTACGCCGAGCCGAACTGGGCGCGCGAGCACGGGTGGCCGGAGTTCGCCGATCGGCTGCTGGAGCTGGCGCGCGCCGCCAACCCCGGCTCCGATCACCAGCTCGCCTTCGTCAACACCCTGTGTTCGTCGGTGCTGTCCACCCGGCACGTCGTGGCGCTGGCGGACCTGCTCGACCACGACCCGGCCGAGTTGGGGCTGGCCGGCCTCGAGATCGACACCGACCTGCGGTGGCGCATCGTGACCGCGCTCGCCAGCGCCGGGGAAATCGACGCGGATGGGCCCGCCACGCCCTTCATCGACGCGGAGGTCCAGCGCGATCCGACCGCCGCCGGCAAGCGGAACGGCGCCCAGGCGGCGACGGCGCGGCCGCAGCCACAGGTCAAGGAGGACGCCTGGACCACGGTGATCGAGGACGACACCCTGGCCAACATCACCGCCCGCAGCATCATCGCGGGCTTCGCCCCGGCCGGGCAGCACGACTTGCTCACGCCGTTCACCGACCGCTACTTCGAGGCGATACCGGGCGTGTGGGCGCGGCGTTCCAGCGAAGTCGCGCAAACGGTGGTGATCGGCCTGTACCCGCACTGGAACATCAGCGAGGCCGGCATCGCGGCCGCCGACAAGTTCCTGTCCGCCCCCGAGGTGCCGCCGGCGTTGCGGCGGCTGGTGCTCGAGGGCCAGGCCGGGGTGAAGCGGGCCTTGCGGGCACGCAAGTTCGACGCGACCGACTAGGCCGACGGTGACGACCCGCCGCGCCCGGCTACGCCGCTAGGCCGGGGAGATCCCCGAGCTGAGGACGCGGATCGCGCTGACCAGTCCGTCCACCAGATCGCCCCGCTCGAACGCCGACGACGCGGCGGCGACGCCCAGTGGCGCGGACGACTCGGCGCCGCGACCGCGGACCTGGGAGCCGTAGACCACCTCGATGACCTTCTGGTCGGGCGAGACCGCCAGCAGCACCGCGTTGTCCGGGGTGGGCACCTTCGCCAGGATCTCGCGAGCCCGCGCGGCGGTGTCACTGCCCAGGTCACCGAGGTAAATGGCGAACCGTGCCTTCGATGCCCGGGATCCGAACTTCAGCGCGTCGTCGATGGCGACGAGGTCCTTGATCGGGAATGGAAAATGAACCGAGAGCTCGCCGGGCTCGGTGACCCCGGAGAGCCGCCCGCTGGTGGTGATCACCCAGCCGTTGGGCAGCTCGGCGGGCTCCCTCGTCGCCACATCACCATGTGCCACTGGCGCCACCTCCAACTGAGAATTCGTGTCCGCCGTGCCCGCCGTGGGTGTGGCCGACGTCTTCGTCCGTGGCCGCCCAGAGGATCGGCGGATGCGTCCACTTCTCCGGCAGCTTGTAGGTCGCCGGGTGCGGTCCCTTGTGCGACCAGATCAGCACCGCCAGCACGGCCACCAGCAACAACGGTATCCCGATGAAGTACGCGTGAATCTCCAGCATGCTCACGACGAAAACCGTATCCCACTGGGTGTTCTCGCGGCACACCCGGACACGAGATTGGTCAGGCCGCGCCTTCGCCGAGGTAGCGCGCCCAGGCCGGGTCGAGCTCCTTGACCGTCGAGAGCAGTCGCCAGTGCTGCCCCGTCGGCGGCAGCGGCGTCCGGCGCAGCACCCAGCCGAGTTCGGTGAGCAACTTGTCGCCCTTGCGGTGGTTGCACGTCGAGCAGCAGGCGACGCAGTTCTCCCAGGAGTGGTCGCCGCCGCGGCTGCGCGGCACCACGTGGTCGACGGTGTCGGCCTTGGCCCCGCAATAGGCGCAGGAGAATCGGTCCCGGTGCATCAGCGCCGCCCGGGTCATCGGGACGCGGGCCCGGTACGGGACGCGGACATAGGTCCGCAGCTGAATCACCGAGGGCACCATGATCGAGCTGGTGGCCGAGTGGATCACCGGTCCGGCCGGGTCGTGGTGGACCACGTCGGCCTTCCCGCAGATGACCATCACGATGGCCCGCCGCATCGGCAGCGCGGTCAGCGGCTCGTAGGTCGAATTCAGCAGCAGCACCCGCCGGCGACTCCACAGGGACGCAGTGTCTTGGCGGGTGGGGGGATGGGTGTCGACGCTATGCAGGCATGACGCGGTCGGGGGCCCGGTTAACCCTGCCGCGGCACCGGAACTGCGGTGGCTGCGGCGTCTCTTGCCCTGCGCCATAGATCCTCCGCGGATAGTCCACCATGATTCGCCGCCAATCGCACCCCTATTGCAGGTGAACGGCATGTCGTCCGGGTGAACAGCGGCTGTGCCCTCGGCCCGGCGCGGGCCGCCGCCGCCGCGATGGACCACAATGGAGGCGATGGATTCCGAGCCACAGTCCTTCTATGACGCCGTCGGCGGTGCCGAAACCTTTCACGCGATCGTGTCCCGCTTTTATGCCCAGGTCGCCGAGGACGAAATCCTGCGCCAGCTGTACCCCGAAGACGACTTGGCGGGCGCCGAGGAACGGTTGCGCATGTTCCTCGAGCAGTACTGGGGCGGCCCGCGCACCTACTCCGACCGGCGGGGTCATCCCCGGCTGCGGATGCGCCACGTCCCGTTCCGCATCACCCCCATCGAGCGCGACGCCTGGCTGCGCTGCATGCACATCGCCGTCGCCTCGATCGACTCGGAGACCCTCGACGACGAGCACCGGCGTCAGTTGCTCGATTACCTTGAGATGGCCGCCCACTCGCTGGTCAATGCGGCGTTGTGATGTCGGCCCACGAAACTGAGCGGGGTGGGATGAGCTCCTCCAAGCCGTGGTGGTCAAACGCGGTCTTCTATCAGGTGTATCCGCGGTCGTTCGCCGACAGCAACGGCGACGGCGTCGGCGATCTGGACGGCCTGACGGCCCGGCTGGACCACCTGGAACGGCTCGGCGTCGACGCGATCTGGCTCAACCCGGTCACCGTCTCGCCGATGGCCGACCACGGCTACGACGTGGCGGATCCCCGGGACATCGACCCGCTGTTCGGCGGGATGGCGGCGTTCGAGCGGCTGGTGGCCGCCGCACACGAACGGGGCATCAAGATCACCATGGACGTGGTGCCCAACCACAGCAGTTCGGCGCACCCCTGGTTCCAGGCCGCGCTGGCGGCCGGTCCGGGCACGGAGGCACGGGAGCGCTATTTCTTCCGCGACGGGCGCGGCGCGCACGGCGAGCTGCCGCCGAACAACTGGAAGTCGGTGTTCGGTGGGCCCGCCTGGACCAGGGTGGTCGAACCGGACGGCAATCCCGGCCAGTGGTACCTGCACCTCTTCGACGCCGAACAGCCGGACCTGAACTGGGAGCAACCGGACATCTTCGACGACTTCGAGAAGACGCTGCGGTTCTGGCTGGAACGCGGCGTCGACGGATTCCGCATCGACGTGGCCCACGGCATGGCGAAACCGCCGGGCCTGCCCGACGCGCGGGGCGACAGCAGGGTGTTGCACCACAACGACGACGACCCGCGCTTCAATCACCCGAGCGTGCACGAGATCCACCGGGGCATCCGCTCGGTCGTGGACGACTATCCCGGGGCGGTGACCGTCGGCGAGGTGTGGGTGACCGACAACATGCGGTGGGCGGAGTATCTTCGGCCCGACGAACTTCACCTCGGCTTCAATTTCCGGTTGGCGCAGATCGACTTCGACGCTACCGAGATTCACGACGCGATCGAGAACTCGTTGGCGGCCACGGCAATTGAGAACGCCACCCCCACGTGGACATTGTCCAACCACGACGTGGGCCGCGAGGTCACCCGCTACGGCGACGGTGAGATCGGGTTGCGCAGGGCGCGGGCGATGGCGATGGTGATGCTCGCGTTACCGGGGGCGGTGTTCGTCTACAACGGCGAGGAACTCGGGCTGCCGGACGTGGAGCTGCCCGACGAGGTGCTGCAGGACCCGACGTGGGAACGCTCGGGGCATACCGAGCGAGGCCGGGACAAGTGCCGGGTCCCGATCCCGTGGTCGGGCGACGCTCCCCCGTTCGGGTTCTCCTCATCGCCCGCCACGTGGCTACCGATGCCGCACGACTGGGCGGCACTGACCGTCGAGAGGCAGCTCGCGGACCCCGAGTCGACCTTCGCGTTTTTCCAGCGCGTCATCAAGGTGCGCAAGGAGCGCCCCGAATTCGACGGCGAGGACATCGATTGGTTGGACGCGCCACGTCATGCGCTGATCTTCCGGCGCCGCGGCGGCGGGGCGGTGTGCGTGGTGAACGCCGGCCGCTGGCCGATCCCCCTGCCGCCCGGAGAGCTGATCGTCGCCAGCGTCCCGCTGGTCGACGGCAAACTCGCGCCCGACGCCGCAGCCTGGCTGGCCTGACCGGCAGGCCCCAAAGGCGGGCCGGAGCAGTCGGTTTCGCGTTGCGGTTTTCACACTGCCCGAGTGTCGCCTAGGGCGAAGATACCCTATGGGGGTACTGTCGTGCGATGACCGAGATCGAACCGGCTTTGGGCCCTAGGCCGATGCCGGGCGGGCCCACCGGAGAAAGGCGGGTTGGTGGATAACACGTTGCGATGGGTGGTGACGGCAATGTTCGCCGTCAGCTTTGCTGCCTACGCGTATTTCCTTGTCGCTCAACGCCGCTGCTGGACGGGCATGGTCAGCCAGCTGCTACACCTGGCGATGTCGGCCGTGATGATCTTGATGGCCTGGGGCGTGGGAATGAATCTGCCGACCGTCGCGGCGGCCATGTGCTTCCTGCTGGGCGGGGCCTGGTTTGCCGGCATTGCCGGCCATGCGCCCCGGGCCGCCGATGGTCGGCTGACGAACTATTACTACGCCGCGATGATGGTGGCGATGGCGTGGATGTACGGGGCGATGAACGGCAGCCTGCCGGGTCGGTCCGGCCATTCCGCCGGCGCGATGGACATGACCGCGCACGAGGTCGCGTCGGGGCAGCAGCAGCACGCCGGACACCACATGCCCGAGGCCGCCCCGGACTGGGTCACGGTCGTGAACTGGACCGCGGCCCTCGGGTTCGCCGCGGTGGCGATCTATTGGGCGTACCGCTGGATGGCGCGGCGCTGGACGAACCTGATGCCGCGCGCCGTTCGGCTCACCCACGCGCAAATCGTGACTCAAGCGGTCACCGCCGCGGGCACGGCGCTGATGTTCGCTGACATCGTGTGAGCGGATTCCACGGTCGGCTGGTCCCGTTCGGCCAACCTCGCGACTCAGCGTTTGGCTCGTCGCTCCTCTATACCTAGTACATGGCGACCTACGCGTGGACAGTGATCGGAGCCGGACCCGCCGGAATTGCCGCGGTCGGAAGGCTGCTCGATCAGGGCGTACCGCCTGACAAGATCGCCTGGGTCGATCCGGCCTTCGCCGCTGGAGACCTGGGCGGTAAGTGGCGGTCGGTGTCCAGCAACACCATTGCCGGGACGTTCATGAGTTTCCTGAATGGCTCTGGGGCCTTTCGGTTCTCCCAAGCCCCGCCATTGCCCCTGGCCGAGGTGGACCCCGAGGAGACGTGCGCCCTTGCCCTGGTCGCAGACCCATTGGTATGGGTCACCGCGCAACTGCGCGAACGGGTGCACACGTTCGAGACGACGGCCACCACCCTGTCCCTGCAGCGACGGCGCTGGCGGATCGAAACGCAGGATCCGGAACTGACCTCGGACAACGTGATCCTCGCGATCGGCGCGGCCCCCAAGAGGCTGGACTATCCCCTCGACGAGATTCCGGTCGAGGTCGCCCTCGATGCCGACAAGCTCGCCCAGGTGCCGCTGCAGGGCGCGACGGTTGGCGTCTTCGGCTCGTCGCACTCGTCGATGATCGCGTTACCGCACCTGCTGCGGCTCCCGGTCGGCAGGGTGATCAATTTCTACCGCAGCCCGCTCAAATATGCTGTCTACCTGGATGATTGGATCCTATTCGATGACACCGGCCTAAAAGGCCGTGCCGCCGAGTGGGCGCGCGAGAACATCGACGGGGTGTATCCGGAGCGGTTGGAGAGGTGCTGGGTTTCGAGCCCGGAATTCGAAGAGAAGCTCGCCGAGTGCGACCGTGTCGTCTACACGGTCGGTTTCGAGCCGCGGAAGCTGCCCGAGACGCCCCAGTGGGGCCCGCTGCAATACAACCGGGTGAACGGAATCCTTGCCCCCGGCCTGTTCGGGCTGGGCATCGCCTTCCCGGAGTACGCCGAAGATCCGTACGGCTTCGGGCAATACCGCGTAGGCCTCAAGAAGTTCATGGACTACCTGGACTCGGTGCTTCCGTTGTGGATGGTCTACAGCACGTGACGACTCATCCCAATGCCGGGGTTCGACTCAAGATGATTCGGAACGGGACGCGAGTCAGCGCAGCAGCAGCGCAGGGTCGCCGCGGCGTCGGTACACAGAGCCGAACCGGGCGTCGATGCGCAACCAGGTCGGCAGGATCCGCACCCTGATCATTTCGTCGGCGCCGACGGCATCCGGTGACTGCGGCAGGAAACCCATTGCGGTCAAGGCGAACACACACCGCATGGGCAGCCCCACACTCGCGTCGGATGAGCTCACCTGGATGACCTCCTGGTCGAGCAGCGATACGGGGGGGCCGTGTGAACTGCCGTGCTCCTTGGCAAGTCGTGCGCCGCGCTGCGCCAGGTCGAGCATCACCCGCGCGGGTATGTCCTCGAGATGGGTGAAGCCGGCGTCCGGCGGCAACGCCCCCCGCCACGCGGAGTCCATCGCGAAGCCCGGATCGACGTAACCCGAGTCCCCCATCGCGGCCAGGCCGCGCGCCAGCGCGTCCGCGCCCACCGACAGATCCTCGGGCCGCACTTCGCCAGCGACCACCCGGCTGGCCAGGACGTCGAAACCCGTTGCCACCCAAGCTGTCAGCTGCCCGGCCGATCGAGTGCGAAGGCGAATGACCGCCGCGTCGTCGAGTCGCAGCGCGTAATCCACGAAGGCACTCAGGTCCCTGCGCTGGGCGGCCCGGTCCGGTGGCCCCAGCCAGAGCCCGCGGTCAGCTAACGAATCCACCGTTGCAGGTACTCCCGATGGTGTGGAGAGAGCCGCACCAGGCGCTCCTCCTCGATATGAACGGCGGCCAGTTGCGATTCGGCGATGACGGCCGGCTTGGACTCGGGATCGGCGTTGACCGAGCGCACTTCGTAGCCCAGCGTGAAGTCGACAGCCCGCAGCCGCTTGGTCCACATCGTCACCTGCAGCGGCGAATCGACCAGCTTCAGCTGACCTTTGTAGGTCACCTTGACTTCGGCGATCAGCAACCCGATGGTCAAGATGTCGACCTCGAACGCTTCGCGCAGGAACTGGACCCGCGCTTCTTCCAGAATCGTGACCATGGTGGCGTGGTTGACGTGCTGATACATGTCGATGTCCGACCAGCGGACCGGTACGGGGGCTACGAAGCCGACGCTCAACTCGAGGATCCTCTTCCACTGGTGCGGGTCATGCGCCGAATCTGGCGCGCCGCCACCGACAGCGTCGCGAGATCCTTTTCTCCACTTTCCTGAATTTCGATGAGGGTGCGGCGGGCCCGCTCCACCCGCGATGCGGACAGGTGTTCCCACTCGGCGATCTTCTCCTCGCCGCTTTCGTTCGGCTCCCCCACGGCGAGCACATCGAAGCACAACGAACGCAGCGAGGCGTAGATGTCGTCGCGAATCGCCAAGCGCGCCAGGGAATGCCAGCGGTCGTTGCGGGGCAGTTCGGATACCGCCGTCAGCAATCCGTCGGTGCCCAGCCGGTCCATCAGGGCGAAGTAGGTGTCGGCGACCTCGGCGGCGTCGATGTCGTTGATGTCGCCGATGTCGATGATGTCCAGCAGGCTGAAGCGGTACAGCCCGGCGGCGATCATGTACGCCAGGTCGTCGGGCGCACCCTGCGAAGAGAATTCGGCGGCCTCCTTCTCCACGATCGCCTTGTCGTCGCCGCGCAGCCACTCCGACATCCGGGGGGTCAGGTCTTTGACCTTCGCGGCGAACCGGTTGATCTCGGCACCGACGGCGAGCGGCTGCGGACGGTAGTTGAGCAGCCAGCGGCCGGCGCGGTCGATCAGCCGTCGGGTGTCCAGTGTGAGCCGATCGGACAGCGCGACCGGCAGATTCGCCGCGCGGATCCGCCGCCAAATCTCCCCCACGCCGAAGATGGCGTCGGTAGCGACGTAAGTCCGCACCGCATCGACGGGCCCGACCCCGACATCCTCGGTGATCCGGAACGCGTAGCTGATGCCGGCGGTGTCGACCAGGTCGTTGATCAGCATGGTGGTGACGATCTCCCGGCGCAGCTGGTGGGTGCGGATCTCCGGGCCGAACCGCTCCCGCAACGGCGTCGGAAAGTATTGCGGCAACCGGGATGCGAACACATCCTGCTCGGTCAGTTCGGTGTTCAGCATCTCCTCTTTGAGCCCGAGTTTGACGTGCGCCATCAAGGTGCACAGCTCGGGTGACGTCAAGCCGATGCCCGCCTCACATCGCCGGTCGATCTCCTTCTCCGACGGGAGGGCTTCCAATTCGCGGTTGAGCCCCCGCTCGTCGACGAGGTATTGAATCTGCCTGCCGTGCACCGGCAGCAGGCTGGCCGCGTTGGCGCGGCTCGTGCCGATCAAGTCGTTCTGATCCTCGTTGTCGGTGAGCACCAGTCGCGCGACCTCGTCGGTCATCGACTCCAGCAACTCTTTTCGCTCCTCGGGGTCGACCCTGCCGGCGGTGACCAGCGAGTCGATCAGGATCTTGATGTTCACCTCGTGGTCCGAACAGTCCACGCCGGCGGAGTTGTCCATCGCGTCGGTGTTGATGCGCCCGCCCGACAGATCGAATTCGACCCGGCCCAGGGCTGTCACCCCCAGGTTTCCGCCCTCGCCGATCACCTTGGCGCGCACCTGACTTGCGTTGACCCGGACGGGATCGTTGGCGCGATCGCCGACGTCGGCGTCGGACTCGGACTCGGCCTTGATGTAGGTGCCGATGCCGCCGTTGAACAACAGATCGACCGGCGCCTGCAAAATCGCCTTGATCAGGTTGGGCGGGGTCATCTCCGTGATCTCGCTGTCGATGCCCAGCGCGTCGCGCACCTGCGGGCTAACGGGGATGGATTTGTGCTCGCGGCTGTACACCCCGCCGCCCTCGCTGATCAACGACTTGTCGTAGTCCTCCCAGCTGGACCGCGGCAGGTCGAACATCCGCCGGCGTTCCTCCCACGACGCCGCGGGGGCGGGGTCGGGGTCGAGGAAGACGTGCCGGTGATCGAAGGCGGCGATCAACCTGATGTGCTTGGACAGCAGCATGCCGTTGCCGAATACGTCGCCGCTCATATCGCCGATGCCCACCACCGTGAAGTCCTCGGCCTGGGTGTCGACGCCCATCTCCCGAAAGTGTCGCTTGACGGCCTCCCAAGCGCCCCGGGCCGTGATGCCCATCGCCTTGTGGTCGTAGCCCACCGATCCGCCGGACGCGAAGGCGTCACCCAACCAGAAGCCGTAGGACTTCGCGACGTCGTTGGCGATGTCGGAGAAGGTGGCGGTGCCCTTGTCCGCGGCCACCACCAGGTAGGCGTCGTCACCGTCGCGTCGTATCACCTCCGGCGGCGGGCTGACCTTTCTCGTTGCGTGATCGACGTTGTCGGTGACGTCGAGCAAGCCGGAGATGAACAGCTGATAGCAGGCGACGCCCTCGGCGCGGGTGGCATCGCGGTCCTCCGCCTGATCGCCGGTCGCCAACGGCGGCCGCTTGACGACGAAGCCGCCCTTGGCGCCGACTGGCACGATGACTGCATTCTTCACCGCCTGCGCCTTTACCAGGCCGAGGATCTCGGTGCGGAAATCGTCGCGACGGTCCGACCAGCGCAGCCCGCCGCGCGCCACCGGCCCGAACCGCAGGTGCACACCCTCGACGCGGGGCGAATAGACGAAGATCTCGTACTTGGGCCGCGGGAGCGGCAGTTCGTCGATCAGCTGCGCATTGAGCTTGAGCGCCAGAACGTTTCGGGCGCGGGCCGAACCCTCGCGCGTCACAAAGTAATTGGTGCGCAGCGTCGCCTGAACCAGCGATGCGAACGCCCGCAGGATGCGGTCGGTGTCCAGGCTCATCAGCGCGTCGATGTCGGCGGCTACCGCGGCCGCCGCCGCTTGTGCGTCACGGTTGGTGGATGCGCCCGACGGCCGGGGATCGAAGAGCGCCTCGAACAGGGCGACCAGCGATCGCGCGGTGGACGGGTGCTCGTTCAGTACCGACTCGATGTAGGACTGGCTGTACGGAAAGCCCGCCTGCCGTAGGTACTTCGCGTATGCACGGAGCAGCACGACCTGCTGCCAGGTCAGCCGGGCGCGCATCACCAGCTCGTTGAACCGGTCGATCTCGACGCGGCCTTGCCAGATCGCGGTGACCGCGTCGGCGAACCGCTGGGCGGTCGCGTCGCGGTCCGCCGTGGTCGTCGCCGGCGCGATCGTGGGGTGCGTGGAGATCTTGAACTGATAGATCCACACCGGCAGCCCGTCCGGGCGGGTGACGGTGAACGGTCGCTCCTCGAGCACCACCACACCCATGCTCTGCAACATGGGCAGGAGCTGGCTCAGCGAGGCGGTGCGTCCGCCCAGAAACCAGGTCAGCTGCGCGGCCCCGTCCTCACCGCGCTCGGAGAACACCAGCTTGACCGAATTATCCTGCAGCCCTTCGATGATGCCGATGTGCTCGATGGCATCGGCCGGGGTGACCGCTTGCTTGTAGACCTCGGAGAAAGCGGTGCCATAGTGCTCGGCGTCGGCCTGTTCGACGGAGCCTTCCGCGGCCGCCCCGATCAACCGGTCGCTCCAGGTGCGCGCGGCTTCGCTCAGCAACCCCTGGATGCGGACCCGGTTGTCTTCGGAAACATCCACAGGCGCCGCATCTTCCGGCAACCGGACCATGAAATGCATCAGGGCCCAAGGTGATTCGCTGACACGCGCGGTGAATTCAAGCCGCGTGCCACCGAACTCGCGGACCAGTATGTCCTCGATTTGCAGCCGCACCTGGGTGGTGTAACGGTCGCGGGGCAGATAGACCAGGCACGAGACGAAGTATTGGAGCCGATCGGCGCGCAGGAACAACAACGCCCGCCGTTGGGATCCCAGATCCACCACCGCTTTGGCCATCGTCAAGAGCCGTTCGGCGCTCAACGTGAACAGCTCCGAGCGCGGAACGGTTTGAATGACGTCGAGCAGCAGCTGGCCGGGGTGGATTGGGTCGCTGTCGGCCAGGGCCAGCGCGTCGCGCACCCGGGTCGAGATCGTCGGGATTTCCAGAACATCCGCGTTCATGGCCGCGACCGTGAAGAGCCCGACGAAGCGATGCTCGACAACGCCGCCGTCGTCGCCGATATTTTCCCGGACCGCGACGGCGTACGGGTAGGCGCCGTAACGCAGGTAGCTGCCGACGACCGATTGAGCCAACACCAGCAATTTGTCGTCATCCGTCAGCCGTGGGCGGGAGCCGGTGCGGGCGCGCAGGACGCCCAGCCCGGGCGACCCGTCGCCGGAGACGAGACGGTCATGCACGCGGCACCGCTGGTAGCCGAGCAGCAGGAAGTTCCCGTTGCCCAGCCAGCGCAGCAGCGCCGCGACGTCGGCGCGGTCGGGGGCCGAGAAGTGGCCGTGGGCGTTGGTTTCCACTTCCGCGGCCAGGCCGCTCAGGGCGGCGATCAATTCACCCGCGTCACTGGCGACCTGTTGCACGTCGGACAGCACCTTGGGCAACAGCCGTTCGACTTCGGCGAGGCCCTTGCTGTCGACCGAGGGCAGCAGTTGCACGTGTATCCATGCCTCGCCCACGTATGGCGGGGCCCCGGGCGGTTTCGATTCGACGCTGACCAGGTCGCCGGCGGGGTCGCGGTGCACCTCGAACACCGGGGTCATGATGGCCGCGTAGGGCACACCGAGGCGGTGCAGCAGCACAGTGACGGAATCCAACAACATGCCGCCGTGGTCGGTGACGACTTGCAGGGCGGGCCCGAAGCCGGCCGGGTCGTCCGAGGGGTAGACCGCGACCCGGCTTTGGCCGGCGGGACGGTGCTGACCGAGCCGATAGTGCGCGCCGAGCATGGCGGGGGTCACGATGGCGGTCGGGACCGTCAGGTCGATAGGGCCGGATTCCGCTCCGGGTTCATCGCCATGCGGGCCGCGATAGCTCTCGATATAGGCCTTCGCGATCCAGTCGGGAATGTCCTGCTGCTGGGTGAAGGCGGTCCACGGCTTGAGGGTCTGCTTGGGCCCGGGATCGATCGTCATGCCGATGGCTCCCAACTGGTGACGAACGCCGCTGTGTTCAACCGCCCACTCTCCCCCCGCAAGCGGGGTGCACCCGCCGCGGCCGTCTGGGCCGCATCGTCGGGGTGCTGCGCAGCTGACACTAGTCGCGCGTGAGCTTCCGGTGGGTCACTCTGTGCGGCCGGGCCGCGTCAACACCGAGCCGTTCGACCTTGTTCTCCTCGTACGCGCCGAAGTTGCCCTCGAACCAGAACCACTTTGCCTCGTTGTCCTCGTCGCCCTCCCAGGCCAGGATGTGCGTGCAGGTGCGGTCCAGGAACCAGCGATCGTGCGAAATGACCACCGCGCAGCCCGGGAATTTCTCCAGCGCATTCTCCAGCGAACCCAGCGTCTCGACGTCGAGGTCGTTGGTGGGCTCGTCGAGGAGAAGCAGATTGCCGCCTTCCTTGAGCGTGAGCGCCAGGTTCAGCCGGTTCCGCTCGCCACCGGACAGCACGCCGGCCGGCTTCTGCTGGTCGGGACCCTTGAACCCGAACGCCGAGACATAGGCGCGCGACGGGATCTCGTTCTGGCCGACCTCGATGTAGTCGAGGCCATCCGAAACGACTTCCCACACGGTCTTCTTGGGATCGATGCCGGCGCGGGACTGGTCCACATAGCTGAGCTTGACCGTTTCTCCGACCTTGACCGTCCCGCTGTCTGGCTGTTCCAGCCCGACGATGGTCTTGAACAGCGTCGTCTTGCCCACCCCGTTGGGGCCGATCACGCCGACGATGCCGTTGCGGGGCAGCGTGAAGGACAGGTCCTTGATCAGGGTCCGCCCGTCGTAGCCCTTGTCGAGGTGGTCGACCTCGACGACCACGTTGCCCAGTCGCGGCCCGACGGGAATCTGGATTTCCTCGAAGTCCAGCTTGCGCGTCTTCTCCGCCTCGGCGGCCATCTCCTCGTAGCGCTGCAGACGGGCCTTGTTCTTCGCTTGTCGCGCCTTGGCCCCCTGCCGCACCCAGGCCAGCTCCTCGGTCAGCCGCTTGTGCAGCTTGGCGTCCTTGCGGCCCTGCACCGCCAACCGCTCGGCCTTCTTCTCCAGATATGTCGAGTAGTTGCCTTCGTAGGGATACGCACGGCCCCGGTCGAGCTCGAGAATCCACTCGGCGACGTTGTCCAGGAAGTACCGGTCGTGGGTCACCGCCAACACCGCACCCGGATAGGCGGCCAGGTGTTGTTCGAGCCACTGCACGCTTTCGGCGTCCAGGTGGTTGGTCGGCTCGTCGAGCAGCAGCAGGTCGGGCTTGGACAACAGCAGCTTGCACAGCGCCACGCGGCGCCGCTCACCGCCGGACAGATTCGTCACCGGCTCGTCCGGCGGCGGGCAGCGCAGGGCGTCCATGGCCTGCTCGAGCTGCGAGTCGAGGTCCCAGGCGTCGGCGTGGTCGAGGTCCTCCTGCAGCCGGCCCATTTCCTCCATCAACTCGTCGGAGTAGTCGGTGGCCATCAATTCGGCGACCTCGTTGAAGCGGTCCAGCTTGACCTTGATCTCGCCGAGCCCCTCTTCGACGTTGCCGCGCACCGTCTTCTCTTCGTTCAGCGGCGGCTCCTGCTGCAGGATGCCGACGGTGGCCCCGGTGGCCAGGAAGGCCTCGCCGTTGTTCGGCTTGTCCAGCCCGGCCATGATCCGCAAGACGCTCGACTTGCCGGCGCCGTTGGGGCCAACGACGCCGATCTTGGCGCCCGGGTAGAAGCTCAACGTGACGTCGTCCAGGATCACCTTGTCGCCGTGCGCCTTGCGGACCTTTTTCATCGTGTAGATGAACTCAGCCATGCCGCTGTCGTGCCTTTCTGGTCTGCAGAGTGATCTCGCGGACCATCCTAGGCACCGGCCGGCAACTGCCGGCCCGCCCCCAAGCCGACCGTCAAGCCGGAACGGAGAGCCGGGCGCGGTCTGCGGCGGTGTCTCCGGAGTCGGCCGGGTCGTCGCCGGCCTTCAGGTCCTCGTCACCACCAACGTCGGCGGCGGTCGCCGAAGTTCCATTGGCGGGCGCCTGCTCCGGATTGGGACCGGTGTAGCCCGGCTTCTCGATGCGCACAATCGCGCGGGATACGTCGGGTCCGACGGAGGTCGCACGCATCTCCAGCGACGAGCGGCGGTTGCCGTCGCGGTCGTCGTACTCGCTGGTGTAGACGTGGCCCACCACGATCACCGGTGCACCCTTGCCCAACGCGGCACCCACCCCCGTGACCAACTTGCCCCAGCAGTTGACGTTGATGAACAGCGAGTTGCCCGGCTCCCAGCCGCCGTCGGCCGTGCGCCGCCGGGAATTGCTGGCGACGCGAAACTTGATGACCTCCTGGGAGCCGACCTGTCGACGTTCGGGGTTGTTGACGATGTGCCCGACAACGGTAAGCGGGGTTTCGAACATTGCAATGATCCCTTCTCGGTGTGCTGTTTGGGCGGTGAACGCGGCACCGCCCGTCCTGGCCGCCATTGAGCCCGGTGCCACCGACGGCCCGGCGGGCGAAGGGTCCCGGATCCGGCGGTGCCTCGACGGCCTGTGGAAGGAATCGCGACTGTGGATCAGTCCGCCGGCTGGTGCGGACGGTTCGGTGTGTCGCGCCGCGCCAGCTCGGCCAGCATCGCGTTGTAAGCGACCAGCTCGGCGTCGTCATCGCGGTCTGCGGCGCGGTCCAACCGCCGGGCGGTGCGGTCGTCGCTGCGCGCCCACTGCACCAGCAGCGCCAGCATCACGATCACCAGCGGCAACTCCCCCGCCGCCCAGGCGATGCCGCCACCCAACCGCTGGTCACCGAGCAGGTCGGTGTGCCAGGTCAAGCCGAGCGAACGGTAGTAGTCGGCGCCCAGCACCCTGCGCGTGCCCATCAGCACCACCCCGAAGAACGCGTGCAGCGGCAGCGACGCGAACACCACACCCACCTTGGCCAGCGGCGGGATCGGGCGCGGCGTGGGGTCGACCCCGATGACGATCCAGTAGAAGAGGTAGCCGCTGAGCAGGAAGTGCAGGTTCATCGCCAGGTGCCCCGCGTGACTGCCCACGGCGATGTCGAACAGGTTCGACAGGTACAGCCCGTAAAAGCCGGCGACGAAGAGCACGGTGGCCACGACCGGGTTGGTGAGGAACCGCGACAGCCGGCTGTGCAGCGCGGCGAGCAACCATTCCCGCAAGCCGGGCGGGTCGTCCCGGCCCGCCGCGGGCAACGCCCGCAGGGCCAGGCTCACCGGGGCGCCCAGCACCAGCAGGATCGGCACCAGCATCGACAGGCCCATGTGGGCGACCATGTGCACGCTGAACATCGCCGGCATGTAGCGACCGACCCCCGACGAGGTGACGAACAGCAACGTCAGGCAGCCGAGCAGCCAGGCCACGGTCCGGCCTGGCGGCCAGGCGTCGCCTCGCCGACGCAGGCGGACCACGGCGGCCACATAGAGGGCGGCGAAGACGATGGCGGCGCTGCCGAAGATCAGGTCGAAGCGCCAGTCGAACAGGATCCGGGCCGGGGTGGGCGGACCGTTGAAGTCGTAGCCGATCTCGGCCTCGGGAATCGAGGGCAGCCGGCTCGGCGGTGGTGGCGGCGGGGTGCGGCCCAGGCCGACGGCGATGCCGAAGGTGAGGCCGAAGACCGCGGCCTCGGCGAGCGCCAGCCGCAGCAGGGCGCGGCGCGCCTCGGGCCGAGGCGGTTCCGCCTGCAAACCGGCGACCGACGAGCGCCGCTGGCGCCAGCCGATTACCCCCAGCACGCATAACGCGGCGAACTTGCCGACCACCAATCGGCCGTAATCGGTGGTCAGCAGGTCACCCAGCGGGACGCGCACCGCGGCGTTCACCAGACCGCTGAGCGCCATCGCGACCCAGCACCACAGCGCGATTGCGGAGAACCGCCGCGCCGCCAGGGCGACGTGCCCGCCGCCGCGCAGCCCGTAGGCGGTCAACGCCAGGAGTCCGCCGGCCCACAGGCCGGCGGCCACGAGGTGGATCAGCAGGCTGTTGGTCGCCAGGTCGTGCGAACCGCCCGCCGACGAATGGCCGGTCAGCCCGAGCGGGATGAGCGTCAGCAGCGATCCGGCGAACAGTAGCGGCGTCCACGACCAGCGCAGCACCGAGAGGCTGGCCAGCATCACCAGCGCGGCCAGCGCCGCGGTCCAGCGCCACGCGGAGGCGGTGGTGACCAGGCCGGCGATCGACCAGATCCGCACCGGGTTCAAAAGCGCGACCAGCGGGCGGCCCGATACGTCGGAAACGGTCAGCGGAACCAGCAGCGCCGCACACGCCGCCCAGACGCCCGACGCGACGGTCCCCAGGCGCAGCGCCCGGTACCCGTCGGCGTCCAGGACGCCGCTGCGTTGCGGCGGCACCAGGAACGCCGCGAACAGGAACGAACCCACGGCCAGCACCGCGGCGATCTCCCCCGCCGCCCGGACGAACGGGAGCCCCAGCGTGGTTGCCGGGCCCGGGTTCGGCAAACCCGTGGCGGTCAGCGCATCGGCCAGCGACAGCGCCCCGATACCGGCCGCCGTGCAGCCCGCCAGCAGCGCGACACCGATCAGCAGCGGCCACACCCGCGCGCGGGGTGGCGTCAGCGACCGATCGACCGTCATACAGCCAGGGTATGAGCCCCTACCGGGAACTACCGAGCCAGGCGCTCCCGACGCGCTTTGACCTCGCGGGCGACGAACTGGTCGCGCGCTATCCGCCCGACATAATTCGAATCCCGCAGGATGTCCCGCAGTTCGCCCCGAAACGCGGCCCGACGCTCGGCGAGGTCCGGCGCGGGCGCGATCAGATCCTGGTCGACGACGACCTGATAGGCCGTGGCGAACAACAGCGTCGACACCGATTCGCTGCTGCGGACCCGGGTTTGCGCCACGTATTGGCGGCCCACGCCGAGCGCCGACTCGGTCAGCTTCTTCTGGCCGACGTCGGCCGGCGCATCCCGCAACACGTCGGCGACGATCTCGTAGGCCTCGAAGAACACCCGCAGCATCGCGTCCGCCATCAGCGGACGCTTGGCGAACAGCAGCGCGTCGATCTCCTCCCCCCCGGCGCTGACGTGGTCTTCCCAATCGTCATGCCAGGCCATCTCTTCGGCGATGTTGTCCCGAAACGCCGCCGAGTCCGCGAAGTAGAAGTCGAACTTGAGCAGGTCGCGCAACCGCATGGCCTGGTCCCAGAAGGCACGCATGCGGTCGCCCTCGGCGTGCCGGGCATGCGCCAGCGCCAATTCGACGATCGAGGTCTCCAGGAAGGCATGGATCAGCGAGTTGCGGTAGAACGCTGCCGCGTGCTGCTCGTCGGGGGCGATGTGCCACACCGGTTCCCGGCCACCGTCGACCCGGGTGATCGGGTGCCCGTTGGACAATGCGTCGACCGCCGCCCGCACACCGTCGCGCGAGCGCAGCCGCAGCGCGCTCGTCGACATCGGGTTCTGTTTGCGTTCCAGGTAATCGAGCGAGTCCTGCAGCGTGTGGTGCAACTGATCGAGCGTCAACGCCGCGCCGCGAGTGGTGAGCAGCAGCGCGCACACCAGGCCGGTCGCCGTCACCGGCGTCGCCTGCAATATCCGCCACGCGACCTCGAACGACATCTTCTGCAGCGCAAGCCGTTTGGCGTCTTGGTCGTGTGACAGCGCGCCGTGCGCCGGGCCAAGGTATTGGCGCATCGAAACGGCTTCCGGGAAGCGGACGTAGATCTTGCCGTAGTTGCGTTCGCCCTGCGCCCTGATGAAGTTGTACAGCCAGCCAACGCCTTCGGGCGTCTTCTCCCCGCCGCGGGCGTAGGCCGCGTACTCGGCGGTCTCGTGCAACTGGTCGAAACTGATGGACACCGGCTGCAGCAGGATGTCTTCACTGCGGCCGTCCAGGTAGGCGTCGGCGACGTAGGCCAGCAAGCCGAGTTTTGGTGGCAACATCTTGCCGGTGCGCGAGCGGGTGCCCTCGATGGACCAACTCAAGTTGAACCGCTTTTCGACGATGTACCCGACGTATTCGCGCAAAACGTATTTGTAGAGCGGGTTTTCACCGATGTTGCGGCGGATGAAGATGACGCCGGACCGGCGCAGCAGTGGGCCCATCGCGCCGAACGACAGGTTGATGCCGGCGAACACATGCACCGGCGGCAGCCGGTTCTCCTGCATCGCCACCGGCACCACCGCGCCGTCGATGTAGGAGCGATGCGAGAAGAGCAGCACCGCCGGGTGGGCCTCCAGGGCGGCGCGCATCGCCGCGACCTGATATCCGTCGTAGTCGATCTCCGGATCGAACCCGCGGCTGAGCATCCTGCCGAGGACGGAAACCAGGTCGACGGACACCCGGCTCCAGCCGGTGGAGAGCTCGTCGAGCATCTCGCCCGCTTCGTCGACGGTCGCGCCGGGGATCTTCTTCAGCCCGGCACGAAACCGGCTGGACTCCAGGATCTCCGGCTTCACCAGGCGCGGAGACTTGTACTGCGGACCCAGGATTCGATACTCGAAGCGTTCCAGCGCCAGCAGCGCGCGTCGGATGACGAATCGGGCGAAGTCGCTTTCGTTCTCACCGACGGTGATGTTGCGCCATTGCTCTCGCAGTTCGGAGACTTTCGCGGGTTCGCCGGCCACCACCCGCGCCCGCTGGGGAGCGTTGCGCATGATGTGCAGTTGCTGACGTTCGTTGGGGTGGTAGGGATCTCGCCCGGGCAGCAGGCCGGCCAGCTTGGCGATTCTGCCGCGGTCCGGTGGCGGCAGCCAGAACACCCGCACCGGCACGATGGAGCGACCGTCGGCCTCGAGCTGTTCGATCAGCGCGGTCAGCTTGTCGGGAGGCGCGGTGGGCGGCGGCAGCTCCAGCACGTCGAATCTCGCCCCGGGCATGGCGGCGCGCTGTTGGGCCATCCAGGCCGTCACCAGGTCCCGCTCGACGGGCGAGGCCATGGACGCCAACACCAGCGAGTCTTGGCCGGTGAGGACCGCGGTGGTATCCGCGGCCGTTTCGGTCACGGCCGCCCTTCGGGCGCGGATTCCGGCGGCTCCGCGCTGGAGGTGGGCCCGTGCGCCTCACCGTCTTTGAGGGCGGCCTGCGACCCGTGGGGATTCGCCTTGGCGGGCTTGGCTTTCGACGCGGCCTTCTTCGCCGGTGCCTTCGAAACGGCCTTAGCCGCAGTCTTTTTCGCGGGCGCCTTGGCCTTTGTCGCCGCCTTCTTCTCGGCATACAGGTCTACCTGGGGCAGCTCGTCGACCGGCCAGCTGGCCAGCGTGTCCAGATACAGCTGACGGACCTCGGCGATGCGCTCCGGCAGGTTCTCGACGGTCCAATCCTGCACCGAGATCGGCGGAAAGACGGCGACATCCACGGTACCGGGATTGACGACGGTCGAATTGCGGGCGGCGACGAGTTCCGCGTTACGGATCACGATCGGGACGATCGGGATCCCGGCCGCCATCGCCAGGCGGAACGGCCCCTTCTTGAAGGGCCCGACTTCGGTGGTGTCGACGCGGGTGCCTTCCGGCGCGATCACGATGGACAGTCCCCTGCGCGCCCGGTCTTCGATCTCGTGCATCGTCTCCACCGCGGCGACCGGGTCGTCGCGGTCGATGAACACGCCGTCGAGCAGCCTGCCGAGCGTGCCCATGATCGGGTCTTTCTTCAGCTCCTTCTTCCCCACGCCGATCCAGTTGTCGCGCACCAGCGCTCCGGCGATGACCGGGTCAACTTGGTTGCGGTGATTGAAGATAAACACCGCCGGCCGCTGCGCGGTCAGGTTCTCCTGACCGATGACGTTGAGCTGCACCCCGGCGATGGCCAGCGACAGCTGGGAGAAGGTCGAGGTGAAGAAGTTGACCCCGCGCCGCCGGTTGCGGGTCAACACGCCGATGCCCACGGCGCCCGCGGCGACGGGGAACATCGAGCCGAAGCCGGCGAGGGTGCGGATCTGCCGGCGCAGGCCCACCGGACCGCGGCTGCTGAACCGCAGGATCGGCCAGCCGCGGCGTTTCGCCACGGCGGCCATCTTCCCCTCGGGATTGGTTGGGCGGGGGTTGCCGACCAGGTACATGAGGGCGACGTCCTCGTCCCCGTCGGCGTAGAAGTAGCTGTCCTTCAGATCGATGCCGTTCTCGGCGGCAAACCGTTGCACCGCAGCGGCTTTGCCGGGCCCCCACAGGATCGGCTTCTGCACACCGCCGGTGAGTATCCCGTCTTCGGTGGTTTCGAACTTGTTGGTGAGCATGTTCGAGATGCCCAGGAACCGCGCCACCGGGTTGACCTGAATGGTCAGCGCCGACGAGCTGAGCACCACGGTGTGCCCGCGAGCCACGTGCGCCCGGACCAGCTCGCGCATCTCCGGGTAGATCCGCGACTCGATCCGCTGCACGAACAGCCGCTCGCCGATCTCTTCCAGGTCGTCCAGCAGGCGGCCGGCCAACGCGGCGGCGGCCTTGCCGATGAGGTCCTCGAACTCGATGCGCCCGAGCGTGTGGCTCAGCCCGGCCTGGACCATGCCGAGTAGCTCACCGACCCCCATGTCACGGCGCAGCAGCCGCTCCTGGGTGAGAATCACCGCCGTGAAGCCGGCCACCAGCGTCCCGTCGAGGTCGAAGAACGCCCCGATCTTCGGACCCGGTGGGCTGGCCATGATTTCGGCGACCGAGCCCGGCAACCGCATGTCCGTCCCGGGCGTCCCGCGCTCGTCGCCCTGGTCTCTGGTGGCGCTCATGAACCCGACGCCGTCCGTGCCGAAGTCGCCGGTTCGGTGAACGAGGCCGGCACCGCGTGGGGTGCCCCCTCACCGGCCAGCGCCAGAATTTCGTCGAAGCCTTCCAACAGGCATTGAGCGAACAGTGGCTCGTTGCGCACCGAGGCCCTGTCGTAGCGCACGGTGATGGTGCACCACCCGCCCCGAGAGATCAGCACCACCATCATCGCTACCCCCGGTAGTGGACCGATCCCATACTGCCGCAACACCTTTGCACCGGCGATGTAGGTGTCTCCCGGGTACACCGGGACGTTGCTGGCCTGCACGTCGGAGCCGATCACCGAGCCGGTGATGCCTTCGAGCACCGCGGTCGGCAGGACGCTGAGCAGTGGCGCGACGGAACCGATGATGTTCATCGCGGGCTCGTCGCGGCGCTGCGTCATCTGCGCACGGATCTTCTTCATCCGCGAAACCGGGTCGACGGTGCCCACCGGCGCGGCCAGGTTGACCCCGGTGAACCTGTTGCCGCCGGCCGTGTCGGCCTCGGCCCGCAGGCTAACCGGGACCGCCATCGGCAGCGTGCTGATCGGCACACCGAGCGCCTCGTGATAGCGCCGCAGGGCTCCGCACAGGCCGGCGAGGTAGGCGTCGTTGATCGATCCCCCGCCCGCCTTGGCCGCCCGGTGCAGGTCGGAGAGCGGGATGTCGATCGCCTCGGTGCGGGTCGCCAGGCTGCGCCGCCGCAGCAGCGGCGACGGCTCGGCCGACCGGTTGAGCACCCGCATCCCCGACATGGCATAGCCCACGATCCCGGACACGGTGGAACCCGGCTCCAGGACCGCCCGTCCGGCCGCCGACACCGCCCCCGACACCGCGCTCACGACACCGCCGACCACGGCGGTGGGCAAGTGGTTAATGCCTTGCCGCATCAGGTCATTGGGGGTCAGATCCTGCGGGATGGGCAGCGGGGGCGTCGGCTTGGCAGGCGGGTCGCGCTCCAGGTCATAGATTTCCGCAAACATCTGCACACCGCCGACGCCGTCGGTGACCGCGTGGCTGACGTGCAACAGCGTGGCGGCTTTCCCGTCGGCCAGACCCTCCACCAGGGTGGCCGTCCACAGCGGACGGGAGATGTCCATGGGCGACTGCAGGATCACCTCGGCGAGGTTGAACACGTCGCGCAGTGTCCCGGGCTCGGCCACCCGCATCCGGCGCACGTGGAATTCGAGGTTGAAATCGGGGTCCACCACCCAGCGCGGCGACGCGGTCGGCAGGGTCGGCACGACAACCTTCTGACGCAACCGCAACACCCGTCGGGATGCGTTCTCGAATCGGGTCAGGAACTTGTCCCAGTCCGGTGTGGTGTCGAGAAGTTCCAGCGCCATGATGCCCGACCGAGTCCGGGGATTCGCTTCACCACGATGCATCAGATAGTCGACCGGTCCGAGTTGGTCGGACAATTTCACGACCCCATCGGACTCAGTCATGGTCCTCCGCCCGACGCGCCAGCCCTGTCACCGTCGATCAAGCCTCCTGCCTCGGCCCCGCCATCCCCATAGCCAACACAACGCTAGTCGGGTTGCCGCGCTGGTGAAAGGAGTGGTCGGGCGCCGGTGACGTGGGGCCCGGGCTCAGCTGGCCGGTATGGCCGCCAGCTGGTCCAAGTCCAGCAGGGAGCTGACGCGCCGGCCGTAGATGACACCCAAGAAATCGGCGACGGCGTCCGCGGCCAGCCGCGAGCGGACCGTCGAGAGGATGTCGAACGCGTGGTGGGCATTGGCGAGCTCCGCGTGGGCCACCGTGGCGCCGGCGGCGCGCAACGCCGCGCAGAAACCCCGGGCCTGGCCACTGGGGACCAACTCGTCCTTCTCGCCGTGCAACACGAAGAAGGGCGGCGCGTCGCCGTGAACGTAGTTGACCGGTGACGCCGCCCTGAACCGCTCGGGGTCGTCGGTGTAGCGGGCCTTCATCACGAACTGCTCCAGGAACGGCAGCATCAAGTCGTGCATGTTCTCGAAGTCGGTGAAGTCGTACACGCCGTAATAGGGCGCGACGGCCTGAACCGTCGTGTCGGCGCCTTCGAATCCGGGTTGGAACGCCGGGTCGTTCGGGGTAAGCGCGGCCAGCGAGGCCAGGTGTCCGCCGGCCGAGCCGCCGGTGATCGCGATGAAGTCGGGATCACCCCCGTAGTCGGCGATGTTTTGGCGGACCCACGCGATCGCCCTCTTCACGTCGATGAGGTGCGCGGGAAACGTCGAACGCGGGCTCTTGCAGTAGTTGATCGAGACGCAGATCCAGCCGAGTTCGGCCATGCGGCTCATCAGCGTGTAGGCCTGCACTCGTTTGTCGCCGACGGTCCACGCCCCGCCCGGGACCTGGATCAGCACCGGCGCCCGCCGCCCCGGCGCCAGGTCATGGCGGCGCCAGATGTCGAGCAGGTTGTCGCGACCAGCCGGACCGTAGGGGATGTTCGACGTCTGCGCCGCGTACCGGCGATGCGGCCCGGGCCTGTTCAACACGCCGCTGCGCGGCGCGCAGACTGGCTTGATGCCGGCCGGGTGGCATACCTGCTCGCGGAAGTCCGGACCGAACGACTCCTCGAGCGCGCCGGTCAGCGCCCTATCCGCCCGCTGGGCCGCCCAGGATGTGCCGACGCGGCCGATGGACGGGTGCGCGACCCGCGACAACGCGTGCCCGGTCACGACGTGCGGTGGAAACTCCGTGGAAAGCCAGCCCACGAGGCAGCCCAGCGCGAACGGCGAACCGCGCAGCAACAGCGTGCCGGCCCGATAGGCATCCATCGCATCGGCCGCCAGGCGTGCTGCCTGGGTACCAGCCCATGAGCACCGCGAAGTCAGGTGCATGGTCACGCTCATAGCAACGCCACCCCTCGACGATCTGCACACGCCTCGTTGCGGTAAACGGCCGATTACCGGCCGGTGTTGTACGTGTGTCGAGGGTCCCAACCATAGCCGATAACCGTGGCGCGGGAACGCTTTTCGCGCGCGTCGCGGCGGCGAGTCGTATCCCGACACGCCGTTGGAATAGACTGACCTGCACATTGCCTCCGTAGCTCAGGTGGATAGAGCAAGGGCCTTCTAATCCCTAGGTCGCACGTTCGAGTCGTGCCGGGGGCACCCGCAGCGTGTATTACCTCGGCTGGTGCCTGACGCCTACTTCGGCGGATACCTGACCTCGCACCCGCCGACTACTTGACCATCGTGAACTGGCAGACGTTGGTGTAGCCGTCGCGGAACAGGTCAGAGCACCCCCGCAGGTAGTGCATGTAGATGTCGTAGGTCTCCTGCCCCTTCAACGAGATCGCCTCGTCTTTGTGCGCCTCGAGAGCGTCCGCCCAGGTCGTCAACGTAGGGACGTAGTTCTTCCCGATGAAGTGATGGCGCTCGATGTTGAATCCCGCCTCCGTCGCATACCGGTCGATCTGGTGCACCTGGGGCAGCCTCCCGCCCGGGAAGATTTCCTTGAGGATGAAGCTGATGAACCGCAGCAGGGTCATCGTCGTCTTCAAGCCGAGCGCGTTGACCTCCTCGGTGGTGGGCACCACGATCGAATGCAGCAGCATCCGGCCGTCGTCGGGCAGCAGGTCGTAAAACTTCTTGAAGAAGACGGCGTAACGCTCGTATCCGGCATCGCCCGCTCCGTCGGCGAAATGCTCGAACGCGCCCAGCGACACGATCCGGTCAATCGGTTCGTCGGGGAATTCCTCCCAGCCCTGGATCCGCACCTCCATGCGGCGGGGACTGTCGATCTCTTTGAACTTCTCCACGTCGTGTACGTACTGGTTCTCGCTCAGCGTCAGACCGATGACGTTGACGTCGTACTCGGCCACCGCGTGCCGCATCGTCGAACCCCAGCCGCAGCCGATGTCGAGCAGCGTCATGCCGGGCTCGAGGTTCAGCTTGTCCAGCGACAGCTTGCGCTTGGCGTACTGCGCCTCCTCCAGCGTCTTGGTCAGATTCTGCGGGTCGGGATGTTCGTCAAAGTAGGCGCAGCTGTAGGTCATCGACGGGTCAAGCCAGAGCTTGAAGAACTCGTTCGATTTGTCGTAGTGCGACCGGACCTTCTCGACCGGCGGCTTCAGGTGTGCGCTTCCCGCGTTCCCTTGAGCGGACATCTACAACGCCCCTAACTTCCCTGCGGATACCGATGACCAAGGTTTTCCGGTGGTCAAAGTGATCCTTACCCACAAAAGTCTAGGTAAAAGCGCCTTGCACCGAGGTCGCAGGTGCGGGGCACTAACCGCCGATGCCTGTCAGTTCCCCTGCCACCGCATCGAATGCCCGCAGTGTGTCCAACATGTGCGGCTCGTGGGAGTGCGGCTGGGTGGACACCTTGGCGGCCACCACCTCCGCGGCGCGGTTGATATAAATCATCTGACCGCACATGCCCAGGGACAGCACAACATTGTTGCCCGGATAGGGGAACCACATCTGGTTTCGGTACATCCCGCCGGGCAGATCGGTGTCGCGATCGGGGCTGGCTGCGAACGCCTGACGCGAGTCGGGACCGCCGTCAAGGGTGTCGGCGATCCACGCCGTCGGCACCACTTGCTCCCCGGTCAGCGAGACGCCGTCACGCAAGAACAGCGACCCGAACCGGAGCATGTCGGTGAGACATGCGCTGACGCCGCCGTCGCAAAACCCGGTCCCGACCGGGTCGACGGCAATGGTGGCGTCGCTTTGGGCTCCGATCCGACTCCACAGCAGTTCCGACATCAATGTGGGCATCCGCTGGCCGGCGGCGACCTCGCAGATCCAGCCCAGGACGTCCGTTTCACACGAGCGATATTCGAACGGACCGCCGTGAGCCGACTTCCGCCGCAGGGTCAGCAGAAAGTCATGGAGTGTGGCGGGGACGTCTGGGCCGCTCTTGGGCGCCCACCCCATCGCCTGGTCGAGACAGTGGATCTCGGCGACCGGGTCATCGTAGTTCTCGGAGAAGGCGATGCCCGACCTCATATCCAGCAGGTGCCGCACCGTCGCGCCGGCGTAGCCGCAGTTCCCCAGGGCGGGAACGTATTTCGTAACCGGCGCGTCCAACTCGATGGCACCGGATCCGTGCAACGCGCCGACGACGGCCGCCACCAGCGACTTGCTCACCGAGAACAGCAGGTGCCGGGTCCCGGCCTCCATGCCGTCCCGGTACTCCTCGGCCACCATCGAGCCGCGGTGTGCGACGGCCCACCCGTCGGTCACGGTGGCCGCCATTACCGCGCCGACGGTGGTCTCCGTCCCGTTGGTGTTGGTCACCGAAATTTCGGCCAGGGGAGCACGGGCGTCCGGCAGACGCGCGACAGGCCCCGTCCCCCGGGGGATTACCGCGGTCGGCACCATGTCTTCGACGTGCTGGAAAGACCACCGCGCATAAGGCGGCGACAGCCAGTTGTGCAGTGAGATGCCGGCCGGGCGGCTCACGCGCGCGCGACGAGTCGCGAGACGATCGGCGCCGCGGGCGTCAGGGGCGTCGAGGTGAACTTGGCCTTCATGCCCTTGACCCAGCGCTGGCAGCGCTCGCTCAGCTGATAATCGTCCGTCTGCAGGTGTGAGCGGGTGACGAGCACGCCGAGTTGGGCGCCCTCGGACCGTAAGTCGCCGGGCGCGGCGACCCTCATGTAAAAGGCCTCGGACCCGTCGAGCAGCGTGGCCCAGTCGTTGGCGGTCCGCGAGAAAGAGACCCGACCGTCGTCATCGATGCGCCATACCCCGGTGCGTGGCGTCGCGGTGAAGATCTCGATATCCGGCGACGTCTCGGTGAGGATCACCTGGCCCCAGACCTCGTCCTCGCCGTAGCCCCGCTCCCAGCGCGCGTTGATCTCGTCGATGTCGAGCTCGTATTCGACGTCCATGTACTCGAGCAGGTGAAAGAGAAACAGCGGCATGTCGGCGTAGGCCTCGGTGGTCAGGTTCGTCATCGGGCTCGCGCCGGACAGGCGCGGATTCACTTCGCCAAGGTAGAGCTCGTCGGAGTCGAGGTCATGCAGAAGGTCTACCTCGAAGTAGCCGAGGTAACCCTCGCGGCGCATGACGTCGCCCAGCTTTGTCACCATCTCTCGCGCGGCGTGGGTCTGGGCGGGTGGCAGCACCTCGTGCCAGATGTCGTTGCCACACCAGCTGCCCCGGCTCGGTGTCAGCTCCGAATAACCGACGAGACTTGTCATCGCGGGGCCGACCACCGTGCCGTGGCGGGTTACGGCACCCTCGAGGCACACCTCGACATTGCGGATCCGTTTCATAACCTTGAGGTCCTGCCCGACCAGGTTGCCCGCGTTCTCGTCCCAGTCGCGTTGACCGTGCACAAAGAACGTCCCGCTGCCGGCGTTGCCGTAGGCGATCGAGATGACGAGGTCATCTCCCAAGCCGGCGTCTTGGGCGAGCCTCAGTAGCTCGTCATACGAGCCGGCCCGCCCGATCGTGTTGGGCACACTCGGCACCCCCGCCTCATCAGCCAGGCGTGTCATGACGATCTTGGAGCCGAGGCGCTCACGCAGCTCGATCGGCGGGTGCATGACCTCCAGACCCGCCGACCGCGCGAGGGCCTGGATTTCCGCGTTCATCATCACAAAGCAGCACTTGCCACCCGGACCTTTACCCGCGATGAATTCGAGCGTCTCGGGATCGGACAGCAGGTGGCTGCACACCTCGTCCATCGAGTCGAAATCACGGCGGTCGCGCCGCCGGGGCACGAACACGCGCGAGTGCGTGCCCTCGAAAGAGTCAAAGTAGGTCAGGTAGAAGAAGTTTCGTATCCAACGGTCAACACCTAGCAGGTTGAACGGGGTCGGCGAGATGAAGTACAGCGGCACCTTGTTGGTGTGGAAGAACGCGCGTATGTCCGAGAGGCCGTTGAGCACGCGACCCGGCTCGGGCCCGCCCATATTCACGCAGCCCGCGCCGGGGACAGGGGCGCCGCACTCAGCGCGTCGGCAATGCAATCACATCCGTTCATCCCATAAGTGTGGACCCGCCTGGGCCGCGGCACTCGCTTAACGGAGTTCCTTCATGAACTCTTTCGCCAAAGGTCCAGCGGAGGCGGGATTCTGGCCGGTGAACAGATTGCGATCTTTCACCGTATAGGGCTTCCAGACCTCGCCGCGGGTGAAGTCGACGCCCAGCTTCACCAGTTCGTCCTCGGCGGTCCAAGGCGCCTTCTCCCGCAGGCCGACGGCGTCCTCTTCGTCGTTGGTGTAAGCCGTGACCTTGTAGCCGGCGAATGGCGATGCCCCGTTTCGCCGGGTCGCCAACATCGCAACCGGCGCGTGACAGACGATGGCCAGCGGCTTGCCGGACGCGAGTGCCGCGGTCAGCAGCCGGCCGGAGTCCGCGTCCTGCCACAGGTCCTCCATCGGCCCGTGCCCGCCCGGGTAGTAGACCGCGTCAAAGTCCTCGAGGCGGGCGTCGGCCAACTCGATCGGCCGGCGCAATTCGTCTGCGGAGCGCAGGATCTCCTCCAGTTCCCGGGCAATCTCTTCACTGCCTGCCATCGACGGACGCAGGCTCATCACATCCACATGCGGCACAACACCTTTCGGGGTGGCCACCGTGACCTCATGACCGGCGTTGGTGAGCTCCCGGTACGGGGCGGCGAACTCCTCGGCCCAATAACCCGTCGGATGCCTCGTGCCATCCGTGAGCGTCCAGTAACTTGCGCCGGTCACGACGAACAGAACCTTTGCCATCGCGCTTCCCCTCGTTAGCCCCGCAATGCATTGATGCAAGCGTCGCCCATCTCATCGTTGGCGTGCAACCGCGAACCGCGACTACGACGCCGGTCCGAGCTGCCAGACCAGGTCACGCGCGCTGGCGGTCGGTCGCGTCCATCGCGATCGACGGGCCTGTTCGCGGAGATCAGACCAAAACCGAGCGTGTTTATAACGGCGATTACGGCAGAGACAATCGCCAGGCACGTACGGTCGCTGCGCCGCCAGACACAACGGCGTAAATGGCTCTTAACAAGCGCCGCGATGCCACTGTCGCCAAAAGTTTGCCAAATAGACGGGTAGGGAACGACAATTGGCGTGTCGTGCGAGCAGATGACGCTGACGGGGGATTATGACTTAGGGCGTCTCTATTCGAGGGGTGGTCGATGTGACGTCGGACGACTGGCAACCGGTAGTGCGAGTTGGAGAACCCAAGTTCGTAGCCGGGCTGGGGAACAGGATCAAAGTTGAGGTCAAGACACGGGGGTGGCTAAGCCGAGACTGGCGCGGCTACTTCGGTTCTCAGGTTTCGCAGCAACGGCTCGATGCCCGGTACTCCTCCTATCCCTGTTGGGACGAGATCCAGCGCATCGAGGGCACATGCGCCGCGGATGAAGCGGAGCGCTACATCGAAATGATCGATGCGGCAATCCACTATGCGAACACGAGGTTGCGCTATGACGCGTTGCCAACCGCGGTGCTCCAAGGGACGCAGCGGGATCAACGAGCATGCGCCGTCAGGCGGCGCCAAGCGGCCCTCGATCAGCTCGCGAAGAAGTTGGCAAGACCCGAATGCGGGTGAACGAATAGGCAAGGCTCTGGCTCGATGCATGTTGCGTCTCGCGGCTTCGGGTCAGGCGCGGTGGCGCAATTACGGCCCTGAATCACATCCCCGTCATTAACGACGTGCCGTCTCGGGGCACCCTTTAGAGCGTCGTCTCGCGCACCCAAAGACAAACGCATTCGTCTTTCACAACCATTTTTTGGAAATGCCCGTACGCGACCTCCAATAGCGCTCGCGTCCTGAGGGTGAGCAAATCCCCTGCCGGTCAAGACGGAATGCGAAGGCATTTAAAGGGTTGCCGCCGGTGCCGATTGGGCGAAACCCGCAGCGACCGCGCTTCCACCGGTTGCCATCCTCGAACAGGTCGCGCAGTACCCTAACCCTGCCCCGGAGTCGCAGCCGACGGCACAACATCGTGCGTCGCCCGGACCCGCCAAACCCAAGCCGCGGAGGTGCCCGATGGCCCAATCCGACCTCGTCTTGTTCACCGTCGAGAATCGCGTCGCACTCATCACCGTCAACGACCCCGACCGGCGCAACGCGGTGACGGCCGAGATGTCGGCGCACCTGCGCGCCGCCGTGGAGCGGGCCGAGGCCGATCCTGGCGTGCACGCCCTGGTGGTCACCGGCGCCGGCAAGGCCTTCTGCGCCGGCGCGGACCTCAGTGCGCTCGGCGCAGCGGGCGGCGACAAAGCCGAGGCGGGCCTGCAGCAGCTCTACGACGGCTTCATGGCCGTCGGCAGTTGCCGGCTGCCCACCATCGCCGCGGTCAACGGCGCGGCCGTCGGCGCGGGTCTGAATCTCGCACTGGCGGCCGACGTGCGCATCGCCGGTCCGGCGGCACTGTTCGACGCCCGATTCCAGAAGCTCGGGCTGCATCCCGGCGGCGGTGCGACCTGGATGCTGCAGCGGTCGGTGGGCCCGCAGGTTGCCCGCGCCGCCCTGCTCTTCGGCATGCGTTTCGACGCTGAGGCCGCCGTGCACCACGGCCTGGCGCTTTCCGTCGCCGACGATCCGGTCGCCGCCGCGCTCGAGCTCGCCGCAGGGCCCGCGGCCGCACCGCGCGAGGTCGTGCTGGCGACGAAGGCCACCATGCGCGCCACCGTCAGCCCGGGATCGCTCGACCACGAGCAACACGTCTTCGCCATGCGCACGGAGCTCGGCCCTCAGGCCTACTCCATCCAGTCGCCGGAATTTGCCCAGCGACTGGCTGCGGCACGGCGGCGGTAGTGCCATCATGGGCTAGCAGGTTGGGATCGGTAGCAGAGCGAACGCTGTGTGCTTGCTGCGACGACGCCAACCGACATGGCGCATGGACGAAGGACACATCGCGTGAACATCACCCTCACCCGCATCGCCGCCGGGGCGCTGCTCTCCAGCGGACTCGCCACGGCCGGATTCGCGCTGGTCGCCGGCACCGCCCACGCCCAGCCAGCCCCCGCGCCGCGGGTTTACTGGTGCCCCAATCAGCCGTGGGACCCGGCATGGGGCGAGAACAAGTACTGGAACCAGTGCTGGGACACCGAGAACCCGCCGAATCACCCGCCCCCGCCGCCTTTCCACCAGCCCAATTTCAACTGCGGCCTGTTCTGGTGCCCCGTACCGCCGCACCCCTGAGCGGTTAAAGGTCGAGCAGCGCGGTCGCGGGTGACTCGACCAGGTCCCTCAGCTCGGTGACGAACCGGGCCGCCTGAGCGCCGTCGGCGACGCGGTGGTCGAACACGCACGTCAGGGTCATCGTCGGGCGCACCAAGACCTGATCACCGATGGCGACCGGGCGCGGCTTGATCGACCCCATCCCCAGGATGGCCGCTTCCGGATGGTTGATCACCGGCACGCCGTCGTCGGCGCCCAGTGCCCCGAAGTTCGAAACGGTGAAGGTGGAGCCACGCAACTCCCCCGGCGCGAGCGTGCCTTCCCGCGCGCCGGCGATCAATTCGCCCGCCCGAGTGGCCAATTCACGGGTGGTCATGTTGTGCGCGTCGGTGATCACGGGGACCAGGAGCCCGCGCGTGGTGGCCACTCCGAATCCCAGGTGCACTCGATGATCGACGCGGATCTGCGGGCCCTCGGGCGAGTCGACCCACGTCGAGTTGAGTATTTCGTTGTGACGCAGCGCAATTACCAGCATTCGCATTGTCAGGACGAACGGCGTGATCCTCTGCTTTGCCGACGCCAGGTCGGACAGGCTCAACAACTCGGTGCAGTCAACCGCGACGCTGACTTTGGCGGCCGGGATCTCCCGGTGCGACGCCGTCATCTTGTCGGCCATCCGGGCGTGCACGCCGCGGACCGGTCGAACGTCGGCCCCGTTCTGGTCAGCCGCCGCTAGCACGTCCGCACGGGTGATGATGGCGTCGGGATCGCGCTGCAGCGAGCGCAGGTCGACCATCAGCTCCTTGGCCAATTTGCGGGTGGGCGGGGCGGCGCGCGGTCGGCCGCTCCGCCGGCTGACGTCGATGCCGGCGTCCGCGCCGTAGCCGACCAACGTGGGTACCTGCCCGGAGGCCGCTGGGGTGTCGCCGTTGAGCGGTGCGGTGTCGATGCGGACCAGCACCGCGCCCACCGGGAGCACATCGCCTTCGCCGCCGTGGGTTTCGACGATGCGCCCCGCGTACGGGCTGGGCAGTTCCACCTCCGCCTTGGCGGTCTCGACGGAGCACAGCACCTGGTTGAGCCCGACGTCGTCGCCCGCGGCGACGTTCCAGTGCGTCACCGTCACTTCCTGTAATCCCTCACCGAGGTCGGGAACCCGGAACGACTTGACCCGCTCGTCGGCGCTCATGGCTGCCCCAACGCGCGCTCGACGCAGTCCAGCAGCCGATCGGGCCCCGGTAACCACAATCGCTCGAGCCGCGCCGGCGGGTATGGAGTGTCAAAGCCGCAGGCGCGCAATACCGGCGCCTCCAGTTCGTAGAACATCTCCTCTTGGATCCGGGCGGCCAACCCGGCGCCGTATCCCAGGCTGCGCGGCCCCTCGTGCATCACCACACAGCGTCCGGTCCGGTGAATCGACGCCGCCACCGTATCGAAGTCCAGCGGAACCAGTGACCTCAGGTCGATGACCTCCAGCTCCCAACCACGTTGCCGCTGAGCCTCTTCCGCGGCGCCGACCGCGGTGCTGACCAAGCTGCCGTATGTCACGACGGTGACGTCGGAGCCCGGCCGGCGCACCGCGGCCCGTCCGATCGGCGGTTCGGGCCGCTCGGTGTCGACGGTGCCACGGACCTGATAGCGGCGCTTCGGCTCGAGATACATCACCGGGTCGGGACACGAGATCGCATGGCGAAGCAGCCAGTAGGCGTCGGCCGGGTTGGAGGGGACCACCACCTTCAGCCCCGCGGTATGCGCCCAATATGATTCGGTGGAGTCCGAATGGTGTTCGGCGGCACCGATTCCGCCGAAGGACGGGATCCGCACCGTCACCGGCATGTTGATCTCGCCGCGAGTGCGGGTGCGGTACTTCGCCAGATGACTGACCACCTGATCGAAGGCCGGGTAGGAAAAGCCGTCGAACTGAATTTCCGGCACCGGCACGAAACCGCGGAGCGCCAGTCCCACCGCAATCCCGATGATGGCGGATTCTGCCAGTGGCGTGTCGAAACAGCGCTGCTCGCCGAACGTTTGGGCCAGCCCTTCGGTGACCCGGAACACCCCGCCCTCGACCGAGACGTCTTCGCCGAACACCAGCACCCGGTCGTCGGCGGCCATCGCGTCATGCAGAGCACGGTTGAGCGCCTGCACCATGGTCAGGGACTGCGCGCCGACGTTCTCCGTTGCGGCGGTTCGGGTGGCGTCGGGACTCGCCGGGCGATCAGCAAGCTGAGTCATTGGGGCCCCCATCGCTTCGGTCGAGTTCGGCCCGCAGCGCTTGGCGTTGGGCGTGCAGCCCGGGCGTGATCTCGGCGTATACCGTGGTGAACACCTCGTCGATGTCGAAATCGGCTGCGCCGAACACGGCATCGCGCAGTTCGGCGCGCATCCGCTTGGAGCGGGCGGCGACGCGGTCCTCCAGGCGGTTCGACCACAGGCCCTGGTTCTGCAGGTAGGTGCGGTAGCGCGGGATCGGGTCGAGCGCCGACCAGCGGTCCACCTCCTCCTGGGTCCGGTAGCGGCTGGGATCATCCGATGTGGTGTGCGGTCCGAGCCGATAGGTGACCGCCTCGATCAGGGTCGGGCCGCCGCCGGCCCGGGCGCGGGCGGCTGCCTCGGCCATCACCGCGTAGCAGGCCAGCACGTCATTGCCGTCCACCCGGATTCCGGGCATGCCGTACCCGATTGCCTTGTGCGCGATGGATGGTGCCGCGGTCTGTTTGTGGATCGGCACCGAGATCGCCCATTGGTTGTTCTGCACGAAGAACACGCAGGGTGTGGCGAACACGGCCGCGAAGTTCAGTGCCTCATGTACGTCGCCCACGCTGGTAGCGCCGTCGCCGAGGAAGGCCACCGTCACCGAATCCTCGCCGAGGCGTTGCGCGGCCATAGCCGCCCCGACGGCGTGCAGGGTCTGGGTGCCGATCGGAATCGAGGTCGGGGCGCAGCACTTCTTGGTGAATTCCAGTCCGCCATGCCAGGTTCCGCGCCACACCGCGCCGACGTGGCCGGGCGGGATGCCACGCACTAGATAGACGCCGAGCTCCCGGTATTGCGGGAACAGCCAGTCTGTTTTGCGCAGACAGGCCGCCGCGCCCACCTGGGCGGCCTCCTGGCCGCGGCACGACGCGAACAACGCCAACTCTCCCTGGCGCTTCAGGTTGACGAACTCGGTGTCCAGTTCGCGGGTGACCACCATCATTTCGTAGAGCCAGCACAGTGTCTCCGCGCGAAGGTCACGGACATAGCGGCGTTCGGGCGTGGGAGTCCCATCCGCGGCGACGAGTTGCACCGGCTCGAGGTCGACGCTCATCGGCAGTTGAGGCACCGTCGCCATACCGTCTCCCTACCTCGGTGCCGCAGGGCCACAGCCTCAGCCGGGACCTAGCGCGAGCCGAAGTCGATCGCCAGCTACACGAAAGGCTCCGCTCGCCGCGACACTGGCGTACTCACCATTATGCGCTCGAAAGAGAACAGACCGCGGTGATCGCGAACGTGTCGCGCCGAGCGGCGCAACGGGTCGAACGGAAGCCGGCCGGTGCTTGCGACCAATGGAAGACTGCGATTTCGATAGCGCGGGTGATGCCGCTTTCGGGAGATTCACCCGGTGGCGGACTGCTCCGCCCGGCGCACCAGCATCTCCGCATGCTTGAGCACCGGCGAGTCCACCATCTGTCCCTCGAACGCGAAGACGCCGCGCTCGGACCGCGCCGCCTCCAATACCCTTCGCGCCCAGTCGACTTTCTCGGCGCTGGGGCGGTAGGCGTCGCGCACGACCGGGACCTGGGTCGGGTGGATGCAGACCGTCCCGTGGAAACCCACCGCGACGGCGTCGTCGGCTTCCGCCCGTAATCCGTCGATGTCGCGGATGTCCAAATGCACCGCGTCGAGCGCGACCCGGCCGAAGGTGGACGCCGCGAGCAGGACCGTGGACCGGACGTGGCGGGCGAAGTCGCGGTAGGTGCCGTCGGCCAAGCGGCTGGAGCTGCCGCCGAGGGCCGCGACGAGATCCTCGGCGCCCCACATCAGCGCGACGGTCCCCTCCGCGGCGGCGATCTCGGTGCTGAACACCGCCCCACGAGGAGTCTCGATCAGCGCGATGACGTCACGCGGCGCCAGCGCGGAGACCTGCGCGGCCGACTCCGTCTTGGAGAGCATCACCGCCGTGTAGGGGGTCTCGGCCAGCGCTTCCAGGTCGCGGCCGTGCTCTTCGGTGCCGGCCGCGTTGACGCGCACCACGGTGCGTTCGGGATTCAGCGGGGTCTCCCGCAGCGCCTTGCGCGCGGCGGGTTTGTCCGCCTCGGCCACGCCGTCCTCGAGGTCGAGGATCACCACGTCGGCCGCGGCGGCGGCCTTCGCGAACCGCTCGGGGCGGTCCGCAGGGCAGAACAGCCAGGCCGGGCCGGCGGCTTGCAGGTTCACTCGGGCTCCTCGTCGCTGGGGCGTTTCTGGACCAGAGTTGTGCGAACGGCCCGTGCCACTACGTCGCCGTGCTGGTTGCGCCCGGTGTGCTCGAGGGTGACGATCCCTTCGCCGGGCCGGCTCTTCGACTCGCGCTTGGCGGTGCACACGGTCTCCGCGTAGAGCGTGTCCCCGTGGAAGACCGGCTTGGGGAACGAGACCTCGGAGAATCCGAGGTTGGCCACGATAGTGCCCAGCGTCAGCTGCGAGACGGACAACCCCACGAGGGTGGACAGGGTGAACATCGAATTCACCAGCCGCTCGCCCCGAAAGCCGGGCTGCTCGGCGGCCCACGCCGCATCCAGGTGCAACGACTGGGTGTTCATGGTCAGCGTGGTGAACAAGACGTTGTCGGCCTCGGTGATGGTACGGCCGGGCCGGTGTAGGTACGTCGTGCCGATCTCAAATTCCTCGAACCACAGGCCGCGCTGGATGATTGATTTGCCTCCGCTCACGACAGCCCCAGCGATCGCGCGATGAGCATCAGTTGCACCTCCGTGGTCCCCTCACCGATTTCGAGGATCTTGCTGTCGCGATAGTGACGCGCCACGGGATACTCGTTCATGAAGCCGTACCCGCCGTGGATCTGGGTGGCGTCGCGCGCGTTGTCCATGGCCGCTTCCGACGAGATCATCTTCGCGATGGCCGCCTCCTTCTTGAATGACTTGCCGGCCAACATCTTTGCGGCCGCGTCGTAATACGCCGTGCGGGCGACGTGAGCGCGTGCCTCCATCCGCGCGATCTTGAAGCTGATCGCCTGGTAGGACCCGATCGGCTGGCCGAACGACTGGCGTTCCTTGGCGTACTTGACGCTCTCGTCGACACAGCCCTGGGCGGCACCGGTCGCCAGCGCGGCGATCGCGATGCGGCCCTCGTCCAGGATGGACAGGAAGTTCGCGTAGCCGGTGCCGCGGGGGCCCAGCAGGTTCTCCTCCGGCACGCGGGCGTCGGCGAAGCTCAACGGGTGGGTGTCCGAGGCGTTCCAACCGACCTTGCTGTAGACCGGTTCGACGGTGAATCCCGCTGTGCCGCTGGGCACGACGATCGTCGAGATCTCCTTCTTCCCGTCTGCGACGGTGCCGGTGACCGCGGTGACGGTGACCAGCTTCGTGATGTCGGTACCGGAGTTGGTGATGAACTGCTTGCTGCCGTTGATCACCCACTCGCCGCCGTCGAGCCGGGCCGTGGTCCGGGTGGCGCCCGCATCGGAGCCGGCGCCCGGCTCGGTCAGCCCGAAGGCGGCCAGCGCCCGGCCGGCCGTCAGGTCCGGCAGCCAGTTGGCTTTCTGTTCCTCGGAGCCGAAGCGGTAGATCGGCATTGCGCCCAGGCTGACGCCGGCCTCCAGCGTGATCGCCACCGACTGGTCGACCTTGCCGAGTTCCTCGAGTGCCAGCGACAGCGCGAAGTAGTCACCGCCCATACCGCCGTACTCTTCCGGGAACGGCAGGCCGAACAAACCCATCTCGCCCATCTTGGCGACGACCTCGTACGGGAAGCTGTGCTCTTCATCGTGTTTGGCCGATACGGGGGCGACCACGGTGCGCGCGAACTCGGCCACCGTGCCACGAAGATCTTGGTATTCCTTGGGTAGCGTTCCCGCGGTGATCGATGTAGTCATGTTTCGTCCTTACTCGAATCGGCTGCTGCTTCGGGCTCTTCGGGAACCAGCCGGGCCAGCACCTGGTCAACGGTGACCTGATCGCCGACGGACACCAAGAGCTCCACTCGTCCCGAAACCGGCGCGGAGAGCGAGTGTTCCATCTTCATGGCCTCCACGACCACCACCACGTCGCCCTCGGCTACGTCGGCGCCCGAAGCGGCCTGGACCGCGATCACACTGCCGGGCATCGGGCTGAGGATCTCGGCCTGTTGCGTACCGGCCGCGCGGTGGATCTTGTGCTCCTCGGCTTCGCGCAGGTGCCACGCTCCCCGCTCGTCGGCAATCCAGAGGTGACGGTCCGCCTCCGCCCATCGGTATTCGCGGCGCACCCCGGCCAACGTGACGTCCAGCCTCGCACCGTCCACTTGCGCGCTCGCCGTGAAGATCTCACCCGCACCACCGACCTGCACCCGGGCGTCGCTCGGTGGTCCCCATACCGACACGGTCTCACTGCGCAGCGGCGTCTGCATTTCGGTGCGGACGGGGGCCGGCGCGCCTCCGACCCGCCATCCGGTCGGCGCCGCCCACGGGTTGCCCGCGGCACGACGGTCCAGCGCCCACTGGCGAAAGAGGCCGCCGGCGGCGAGTACGTCGTCGGGCGCCGGCAGCGGCGCGAAGTCCGCCACCCGCTCGTCCAGCAGCGCCGTGTCCAGGTCACCAGCTCGCACTCGCTCGTCGGCGAGCAGGAACCGGAGGAACTCGATGTTGGTCTGCACACCCAGGATTGCGGTCCGCGCCAGTGCCCCGTCGAGTCTCGCCAGCGCCTCGTCGCGGTCCTCCCCGTGGGCGATCACCTTGCTCAGCATCGGGTCGTAGTCACTGCCGACCAGCGTGCCCGCCAGCAGCGACGAGTCCACCCGCACGCCGGCGCCCGAGGGTTCGGCAACGTGCAGGACCCGACCGCCGGTGGGCAGGAATCCCCGCGCGGGATCCTCGGCGTACACCCGGGCCTCGATCGCGTGGCCCCGCAGTTCGATGTCGTCCTGCGCAAACCCCAGCTTCTCGCCCGCGGCCACCCGGAGTTGCCACTCCACCAGATCCAGGCCGGTAACCGCTTCGGTGACCGGGTGCTCCACCTGAAGCCGGGTGTTCATCTCCATGAAGAAGAACTCGTCCGGCCGGTCGGCGGACACGATGAACTCCACCGTCCCCGCGCCGACGTAATCGACACTGCGGGCGGTGTTGCAGGCCGCCGCCCCGATGCGGGCGCGGGTCTGCGGGTCGAGCAACGGCGAGGGCGCCTCCTCGATCACCTTCTGGTGGCGCCGTTGCAGGCTGCACTCGCGCTCGCCGAGGTGCACCACATTGCCGTGGGTGTCGGCGAGCACCTGCACTTCGATATGCCTGGGGCGCAAGACGAATCGCTCGAGGAACAAGGTGTCGTCGCCGAAGGACGACGCCGCCTCCCGCCGGGCGCCCCGCAGGGCATCGCGCAGCCGGCTCGGGTCGTCCACCAGCCGCATGCCCTTGCCGCCACCGCCCGCCGACGGCTTGATCAGCACTGGATATCCGACTTCTTCGGCGGCCGCGACCAATTCGTCGTCGCTCAGCCCGGGCTTGGCCACACCGGGGACCACCGGCACGTCGAAGGCGGCGACCGCGTTCTTGGCGGTGATCTTGTCGCCCATCACCTGGATCGCCCGTGCCGGCGGGCCGAGGAACACCACGCCGGCACGCTCGCAGGCGGCGGCGAATTCGGCGTTCTCCGAGAGGAATCCGTAGCCGGGATGGATCGCCTGAGCCCCGGTGCGTTCCGCCGCATCGAGCACCTTGCCGATGTCGAGGTAGCTCTCGCGGGCGGCGGCGGGACCCAGTCGGACGGCCGTGTCGGCCTCCAGGACATGACGGGCGTTCGCGTCGGGGTCGCTGTACACCGCCACCGACCGGATACCCAGCCGGCGCAGGGTCCGCATCACCCGGACCGCGATCTCGCCGCGGTTGGCCACCAATACGGTTTCAAACATCGTCATCACATCCGGAAGACGCCGTAGGAGACCGGCTCCAACGGGGCGTGGGCACATACCGAAAGCGCAAGCCCAACAACCGTTCTGGTGTCAGCGGGGTCGATGATGCCGTCGTCCCAGAGGCGCGCAGTCGAATAGTACGGGTTGCCCTGGTCCTCGTATTGTGCACGGATGGGCGCTTTGAACGCTTCTTCCTCGTCCGGCGGCCACGGTTTGCCCGAAGCCGCGAGTTGCTCACCGCGCACCGTGGCCAGCACCGAGGCGGCCTGCTCGCCACCCATGACCGAGATGCGCGCATTGGGCCACATCCACAGGAAGCGCGGGGAGTACGCCCGTCCGCACATCGAATAGTTGCCCGCCCCATACGATCCGCCGATCACGACGGTCAGCTTGGGCACCCGTGCACAGGCCACCGCGGTCACCATCTTGGCGCCGTGCTTGGCGATGCCGCCTGCCTCGTAGTCGCGGCCGACCATGAACCCGGCGATGTTCTGCAGAAACAGCAGCGGGATCTTGCGCTTGTCGCACAGCTCGATGAAATGGGCTCCCTTCAAAGCGGATTCGCTGAACAGCACGCCGTTGTTGGCGACGATGCCGACGGGATGCCCGTGAATGCGCGCGAAGGCGGTCACCAGTGTCTTGCCGTAGTTGGCCTTGAATTCGCTGAATTCGCTGCCGTCGACCAGCCGCAGGATGACCTCGTGCACGTCGTACGGCACGCGCGGATCCGGCGGCACGACGTCGTAGAGCCCGGTTTGTGTGTGCTTGGGCTCGACCGACGGCAGCACGTCCCATTGGCTGGGCTCGCGCGGACCGAACGTGGCCACGATTGCGCGCACGATCCGCAGCGCGTGCTCGTCGTCGTCGGCAAGGTGGTCGGTGACCCCGGAGACCCGCGAGTGCAGGTCGCCGCCGCCGAGGTCTTCGGCCGAGACGATCTCGCCGGTCGCAGCCTTCACCAGCGGCGGGCCGCCGAGAAAGATGGTCCCCTGTTCGCGGACGATCACGGCCTCGTCGCTCATGGCCGGCACATAGGCGCCGCCCGCCGTGCACGATCCGAGGACGGCGGCGACCTGTGGGATTTCTTTGGCGCTCATGGTCGCCTGGTTGTAAAAGATCCGGCCGAAGTGCTCGCGGTCGGGAAACACCTCGTCCTGGCGCGGCAGGAACGCGCCGCCTGAGTCCACCAGGTAGATGCAGGGCAAGCGATTCTGCAGTGCGACTTCCTGTGCGCGCAGGTGCTTTTTGACCGTCATCGGGTAGTAGGTGCCGCCCTTGACCGTGGCGTCGTTGGCGACGATCACACACTCGCGCCCCGACACCCGGCCGATCCCGGTGATGATCCCGGCGCCCGGAGACTCGTCGTCGTACATGCCGTTGGCGGCCAGTGGGGCGAGCTCCAAGAACGGGCTGCCCGGATCCAGCAGTCGATCCACCCGTTCGCGCGGCAGCAGCTTGCCGCGGCTGACGTGGCGCTCCCGCGCGCGCTCATTGCCGCCCAGTGCGGCGGCCGCCAGCCTGGCGTTCAACTCACCGACCAGCCGGCGGTGCTCATCGGCGAACGATGGCGCGGTCATCACGGATGAACTCACGAATGCCTCCCGGTTGTCGCCGGCACAAGCGGCGGTTCGGTCTTGTCGATCACCTCGTCGGTCGAGACGCCCGGCGCCGTCTCGACCAGGTGCAAACCGTCGTCACGGACATCGATGACGGCCAGGTCGGTGATGATACGGTCGACACAGCCCACCCCCGTCAGCGGAAGCGCGCACCGCTCAACGATTTTCGGACTGCCGTCGCGCGCGGTGTGCTCCATCATCGCGATCACCTTGCGGGCGCCGTGGACCAGGTCCATCGCACCGCCCATGCCCTTGACCATCTTCCCGGGGATCATCCAGTTGGCGAGATCACCGGTGGCCGAAACCTGCATCGCCCCAAGCACGGCGACGTCCAGGTGTCCACCGCGAATGATCCCGAACGAGGTGGAAGAACCGAAGAAGGCCGCGCCCGGCAACGTGGTGACCGTCTCCTTGCCCGCGTTGATCAGGTCCGCGTCGACGTCCTGGGGACGGGGATAGGGTCCCACCCCCAGGATGCCGTTCTCCGAATGCACGACCACGGTGACGCCGGCAGGGATGTGGTTGGGGACCAGGGTGGGCATCCCAATGCCGAGGTTGACGTATTGGCCGTCCTCCAATTCGGCGGCCACCCGCGCGGCCAAACCCTCTCGACTCCACGGCATCAGCCCCGCACCGTCACCTTCTCGATCGGCTTCGTCGGGTCGGGCACGTGCACGATCCGCTGCACGAAGACGCCGGGGGTGTGCACCGCCGCGGGGTCGATCTCTCCAGGCTCGACGAGGTGTTCCACCTCGGCGATGGTGATCGTCCCGGCCTGCGCGCAGTCCGGGTTGAAGTTGGCCGCGGATTCGCGGTAGACCAGGTTGCCGTGCCGGTCACCCTTCCAGGCGTGCACCAGCGCGAAGTCGGTGCGGATCGCCCGCTCCAGAACGTAGGTGACACCGTCGAACTCGCGGGTCTCCTTCGGCGGCGACGTCACCGCCACCGCACCGGAGGCGTCATAGCGCCACGGCAATCCGCCGTCGGCAACCGGTGTTCCGACCCCCGCCGCGGTATAGAAGGCCGGGATTCCCATCCCGCCCGCGCGCAGCCGCTCCGCCAAAGTGCCCTGCGGGGTGAGCTCCACCTCGAGTTCACCGGCGAGGAACTGGCGGGCGAACTCCTTGTTGTCACCGACGTAGGAGGCGACGGCCCGGCGGATCCGCTTGTGCACCAACAGGTGCACCAACCCGACACCGTTCCCGCCGCAGTTGTTGGACACCGTCTCCAAGTCACGCACCCCGGCGTCCACCAGCGCGGCGATCAAAGCCTCGGGGATGCCGCAGAACCCGAAGCCCCCGACCGCCAGGGACGACCCGTCGGTTATGTCGGCAACCGCCTCAGCGGCCGTCGCCACCACCTTGTCCATCGCCGCAGCAGCCTCCTTGCCGTCGGGCGGGGCGTTTTGAGTTAATCTTCATTAACTCACGGCGACAATACCATCGTCGATCCCGCTGGTCCAGCGACGACGGCATCGGCGGCCGCCGCCCGTTACCGCAGGTTAATCGCGAATAACTCGTGCTAAGTTAGTGGCGATTAACCAAACTGGACGGGGGTTCGTCATGACAACGTCCACCTCCGACGGCCAATCCGGCCCCCCAGATACCCCAAATCGGCGCAGCCAGTTGAAATCCGACCGGCGCCTGCAGCTGCTGTCGGCCGCCGAACGACTGTTCGCCGAACGCGGCTTTCTCGCCGTGCGGCTGGAAGACATCGGCGCCGCCGCCGGCGTCAGCGGCCCGGCGATCTACCGGCACTTTCCCAACAAGGAGTCGCTGCTGGTCGAGTTGCTGGTGGGCATCAGCGCCCGACTGCTCGCCGGCGCCCGCGACGTGCGGGCCCGCCACCCCGACGACCCGGCCGCGACGCTCGACGGTCTGATCGACTTTCACCTGGACTTCGTGCTGGGCGAACCGGACCTGATCCGCATCCAGGACCGCGACCTCGCGCACCTGCCCAAGGCAGCTGAGAAGCAGGTACGCAAGGCCCAGCGCCAATACGTTGAGGTCTGGGTCGGCGTGCTGCGCGAGCTCAATCCCGACCTCGCCGAGGCCGATGCGCGGCTGACCGCCCACGCGGTTTTCGGCTTGCTGAATTCGACGCCCCACAGCATGAAATCCCCCGACGCCTCGCGCGGCAAGCCCGCCCGCTTCGCGCGTTCCCGCGCGGTGATGCGCGCGATGACGGTCGCGGCCCTTGCCGCCGGGAACGAGTGCCCGTGAGTCGGCGCCCATGAGGTGATTCGCCGTCCGAGCGCCCGGCGCAGGTACTCTTGCAAACTATGAGGTGGACATGAACGATTCACGTCCCACCGAACGGTTCACTGACTCTTTGCCGGGATCGGGCCAGCAGCGCGCCTGGTACCCGCCGCCCGTCGACCCGGCGTACGCCGATCAGGCGCGCTATGCGCCGGCCTATGGCGAGCAACCGCCGCCGTGGGCGCCCGGGATGAACGACACCAACACGACCAAGCAGCTGCCCGCGTACTGGCAGCAGGAGCTTCCTCCGTCGGGCCAGCTGCAGCAGCAAGGCTCGGCTCCCCCGCCGCCCGAAGGCCCGAAGCCTCCACCGCGGTGGCTATGGGTCGTCGCCGGTGCGGCCGTGCTGCTGGTGGTCGCGTTGGTCATCGCTCTGGTGCTGGTGAACAACGCGATCAAGACCCAGACCGCCGTCCCGCCCCTGCCCGCCATGCCTGAGACGACTCCCCCGATGCCGAGCCCGTCGACACGCACGTCAACGCCGCGCCTCCCGGCCCCGGTGCCCCCCACCGGCGGACTGCCGACACCCACCGAGTCGACCGGCCCGGCCGCGATGCAGGACATCGTCTACAGCGTGGCCGGCGAGGGTCGCGCGATCAGCATCATGTACATCGACACCGGGGGCCTGATCCAAACCGAATTCAATGTCGAGCTGCCGTGGACCAAAGAGGTCAGCCTCGCCAAGTCGGCGGCGCACCCGGCCAACGTCACGATCGTCAACATCGGTCATAACGTCACCTGCTCGGTCACCGTCAACGGCGCTCAGATGAGCAAGCGCGTCGGCGTGGGCCTGACCATCTGCGACGCCCGGGGCTAAGCGCTTCACGACGGTTCGGCCGCGAGGGCACCACGTGCCGGCACCCGGACGGCCAGCATGGCCAGCAGCCCCGCGATCAGCACCAGCGAGATGCCGCCCAAACCGGCGCGCACGGCGCCGAATACGTCCACGAAGACGGAGAACAACCACGGCGCGACGAAGGCCACCGCCCGCCCGGTCATGGTGTACAGGCCGAACGCGACGCCCTCCCTGCCGTGCTTCGCCATCTGCAGCAGCAGCGCACGCGAAGACGACTGCGACGGCCCGATGAACAGGCACAGCAGTAGCCCACAAATCCAAAAGGCCACCGAGCCGGACAGCAGCATCAGGGTGAGCCCCAGGACGACGATCGCGGCCAGCGACGCCACGATGACGGGTTTCGACCCGACGCGGTGATCGACGAATCCACCCAGCACCGCGCCCACCGCCGCCACCACGCTGGCCACCACACCGAAGATCAGCACGTCGCCCTGGGAGATGCCGTACACGTTGACGCCGAGCACGGCGCCGAAGGCGAAGATCGCCGCCAGCCCATCCCGGAAAAGCGCGCTGGCGAACAGGAAGTAGACCAGGTTGCGGTCGCGCCGCCACTCGGCGACGACCTCGGTAATGAGCTTGCGATAGCCGCCGAGCATGCTCGTCGGCTCGTGCACCTCGGTCGAGTCGGGAAGCCGGTGCGCGACCAACAGCAATGGCAGAGCAAAAATCGCCAGCCATGCCGCCGCCACCAGCATTGCCTCCCGGACGTAGAGGCCGTCGTGCAGAGGCGTCCGGAACAGCCCGCGCGTCGCATTTGGCCCGGAGCCTTTCCCGGAAATGAATCCGGTGTAGACCAGGAGCAGGAGCAGGACGCTGCCGACGTAACCGGCCGCCCAGCCCAACCCGGAAATCCGGCCGGCGGTAAGCGGCGTCGAAAGTTGGCGCAGCATCGCGTTATACGGGACGCTGGCCAGATCGCCGCACGCCGCGGTCGCACCCATCAGCACCAGCCCCGCCCATAGGTAGCCGGGGCGGTCATGGATGAAGAACATCCCGCATGTCAGCGCGACGGCCAGAGCCGTCAACACGCTCAGGGCCACCCGCCTGCGATGCGGGGACTCCACCCAGACGCCGACGGCCGGGGCGAGCAGCGCGACGGTCAAACCGGCAATTGCCGCCGCACGACCCAACCAGCTCGCCGGCGTGGTGCCGCCGGATAAGCCCACCCCCACACTGCTGGTCAGATACACGGAGAAGACGAAGGTCGCAACGATCGCGTTCAGGCCGGTGGAGCCGCAGTCCCAGAGCGCCCACGCCACCACCCGCGATGGTGTGGGCGTGAGCGAACCCGACGACGGCTGGCCCATGCCCGGCACTCTATGTGTTTCGCAGCCGACCCGCCGCGCCCGGCTGCGCCGCGGCGTCTGTCTACGATTGGCTCATGCCGATCCCCGCGCCCAGCCCAGACGCGCGTGCCGTGGTGACCGGAGCTTCGCAGAACATCGGCGAAGCGCTGGCCACCGAACTGGCCGCGCGCGGACACAGCCTGATCGTCACCGCGCGACGCGAAGACCTGCTCAACGAGCTGGCCGCCCGCCTGAGCGACAAGTACCGCGTCGCGGTCGAGGTGCGGCCCGCCGACCTGGCCGACCCAGGGGAACGGGCGAAACTGTGCGACGAACTGGCCGCCCGACCCATCTCCATCCTGTGCGCCAACGCCGGCACCGCGACCTTCGGCCCGGTGGCGACGCTGGACCCGGCGACCGAAAAGGCCCAGCTGCAGCTGAATGTGCTGGGCGTGCACGACCTTACGTTGGCGGTGCTGCCCGGCATGGTCGAGCGCAAGGCCGGCGGCATTCTCATTTCCGGTTCGGCGGCAGGCAATTCGCCGATTCCCTACAACGCAACCTATGCGGCCACCAAGGCGTTCGCGAACACCTTCAGCGAATCGCTGCGCGGTGAACTGCGCCACTCGGGGGTGCACGTCACGCTGCTCGCACCGGGGCCCGTCCGCACCGACCTTCCCGACGACGCCGAACGGTCGCTGGTCGAGCGGCTGGTGCCCGACTTCCTGTGGATCTCCACCGAACACACCGCCCAGGTGTCACTGGATGCGTTGGCGCGCAACAAGATGCGGGTCGTACCGGGCCTGACGTCCAAGGCGATGTCGGTGGCGAGCGGTTACGCTCCGCGCGCGATCGTCGCGCCGATCGTGGGCAGCTTCTACAAGAAGCTGGGCGGCAGCTAGCCTTACTTCCGCCGCCGACGGCCGTTGCCGAACTTGACTCTGATGAGTTCGCGGATCCCGGTGTTCACCGCACTTTGCACTTCCCGATCGTGCCACAGCCTCTCCAGCAAGCCGGGCCCTTTGGGCTCCGCCGGCTCCGGCATCGGCGGCACCGGCTCGTTCGCCGGCACTGGCGGGTACTCGGACTGGGCCTGCGGCGGCTGCGGCGCCGGCTGGGCTTGCGGGCCGGGCTGAGGCCGCGCCGGCGGCTGAACCGTCTGGCCGTACTTCGCCTGCAGTGGACTGTCTTTCGCCGCTTGCGCGATCTCTTTGTCGCCGATCGACGCCATCAGCGACCGAGGCACCCGCATCCGCGTCCACGCGACGGGTGTCGGCGCGCCCTTCTCCGACAGCACGGTGACGACGGCCTCACCGATTCCCAGCGACGTCAACGCCGACTCCAGGTCGTACACATCGGTTTTCGGGTAGGTGCGGACGGTCTTGCTGAGCGCCTTCTGATCGTCCGGGGTGAACGCCCGCAGCGCGTGCTGGATGCGCGCGCCCAGCTGGGAGAGCACGTCGTTGGGCACGTCGGTGGGTAGCTGGGTGCAGAAGAACACCCCCACACCCTTGGAGCGGATCAGCTTGACGGTCTGTTCGACCTGATCGAGGAAGGCCTTGGAGGCATCGGCGAACAACAGGTGGGCCTCGTCGAAGAAGAAGACCAGCTTGGGCTTGTCGACGTCACCGACCTCCGGCAGCACCGCGAACAGATCGGTCAGCAGCCACATCAGGAAGGTGGAGAAAATCACAGGGCGCAACGACTGACCGCTGAACTCCAGCAACGAAATGACGCCGCGGCCCTGCCCGTCGACGCGCAGCAGATCGTTGGGGTCAAGCTTCGGCTCGCCGAAGAACGTGTCCCCGCCCTCGCCGCCGAGGTTCACCAGTGCCCGCAGGATGACGCCCGCCGTGGTCGACGACACCCCGCCGAGGTCTTTCAGGTCGGTCTTTCCCTCGTCGCTGGCCAGGTGGCTGATGACGCCCCGCAGATCGTCCAGCGTCACCAGCGGACGATTGTTCTCCCTGGCCCAGTGAAAAATCAGTCCCAGCGTCGACTCTTGAGTGGCGTTGAGCCCCAACACTTTCGACAGCAGAACCGGACCGAAGCTGGCGACGGTCGCGCGCACCGGCACGCCCACCCCGCCAGTGCCCAGCGACAGGAACTCGACGGGGAACCCGGTCGCCACCCAGTCGTCGCCGGTGTCTTTGGCCCGGGCGGCCGTCTTGTCGTTGCCCTCACCCGGCTTGGCCAGGCCCGAGAGGTCGCCCTTGACGTCGGCCATCATCACCGCAACGCCCGCCGCGCTGAGTTGTTCGGCGATCAACTGCAGCGTCTTGGTTTTTCCGGTTCCGGTCGCGCCGGCCACCAGACCGTGCCGGTTGATCGTGGAGAGCGGGATGCGGATCTGTGCCGTCGGGTCGACAGCGCCGTCGACGACGACCGTGCCCAATTCGAGTGCCTGACCGTCGACGGCATAGCCGTCGGCGATCCGGCGTGCGGGTGTCTCCGCTGATTCGGTGCTCATCGTGCTGCGCCCCCCTGTTCTCCAGTGGTTCGGCATGCGGTCCGGCAACGCTCACACTACTTCTCCGGCGGAGTTGGGGGCGACGGACGACGTGAGCGCCACTTGGGCCTAATGTGAGCGCTGTGCGAGACGAGTTGGTGTGGATCGATTGCGAGATGACCGGGCTTGACCTCGGCTCGGACAAGTTGATCGAGATCGCGGCCCTGGTCACCGACGCCGATTTGAACATTCTGGGCGATGGCGTCGACGTGGTGATCCACGCCGACGACGCGGCGCTGTCCTCGATGATCGAGGTCGTCACCGAAATGCACTCGCGTTCAGGGTTGATCGATGAGGTACGGGCGTCCACCGTCGACCTGGCGACCGCCGAGGCCATGGTGCTCGATTACGTCGGCAAGCACGTCAAGCAACCCAAGACGGCGCCGCTGGCGGGCAATTCCATCGCCACCGACCGCGCGTTCATCGCGCGCGACATGCCCGCGCTGGACGCGTTCCTGCACTACCGGATGATCGACGTGAGCTCGATCAAGGAGCTCTGCCGACGCTGGTACCCGCGGATTTACTTCGGTCAGCCGGTCAAGGGGCTCGCTCACCGTGCGCTGGCCGACATTCACGAATCGATCCGCGAGCTGAAGTTCTACCGCCGGACGGCCTTCGTCGCCCCGCCGGGGCCGTCTACCAGCGAGATCGAGGCCGTGGTCGCCGATTTGGACGGCCAAACGGGCACACCGGGACCAATCGATTCGGCCCCCGAGCCACCGAGCGGTTAGTATCGAACGTCGCCGCTCGTTTCCCCGCTATCGGTGGATCGGCTCGCGGCCATGGTGGCTGTAGTTCAGTTGGTAGAGCACCAGGTTGTGATCCTGGGTGTCGCGGGTTCGAGTCCCGTCAGCCACCCCAATCGGTCGGAAGGCGTTGTCGCTTCCCGACCGCCTGGGCGTAACCGACCCAGCGAAACGCGATTCGGCGCGCCGAGGATCCCGGACACCGGCGACGGTCCCAGGCGATGCGCGTTCGTGATCGCACGTCAGGTGTTGGCGTTGCCCGCTTTCCACTGCGGCCAGGGCACGTTCCAGTCACCCAGTCCCTCGGTGCCCGGCAGCGTCGGCCCCACGGTGTTGATGACTTCAACGATGTCGCCGCTCTTGCTGTGGTCGTAGAACCACTCCGCATTGCTGGGGCTCACGTTCAGGCAACCGTGGCTGGTGTTGGTGTGCCCCTGCGCGCCGACCGACCACGGCGCCGAGTGCACGAACACGCCGCTGTAGGACATCTGGGTGGCCCAGTCGACTTCGGTGCGATATCCGTTGGGCGAGTTGACCGGAACGCCGTACGTCGACGAATCCATGATGATGTGCTTGAACCGGCCGCCGATGATGTAGAACCCGTTGGCGGTCGGCGTGCTGTCCTTACCCATCGACGTCGGCATGGTCTTGACCACTTCGCCGTTGACGCGCACGGTCACCGTCTTGGTGGTGTCATCGGCCGTCGAAATGACCTCGTCGCCAATGGTGAAGTGGGTCTTGACGCTGTCCTCGCCGAACATCCCGTCACCCAGGTCGACCCCGTAGGTGTTGACCGCCACATCGACCGTCGTTCCCGATTTCCAGAAATGCTCTGGGCGCCAACGTACTTCACGATTGTTGAGCCAGTAGAACGCACCCTCCACGGGCGGGTTCGTGGTGATCGTGATGGCTTTCTGCGCCGCGGCGCGGTTGGCGATGTTCTCGTCGAAGCGGATCGCCACCGGCTCGCCCACGCCGACCACATCACCGTCGCCCGGGTTGACGTACGGCATGGTCAGGTGGGCGGGCGAGCTGGTCTGGAAGGTCATCTGCCGATTCGCCGCGCCACCCATGCCGAGCGCTTTGGCGCTCAGCGTGTAGCGCCGGTTGTAGCCGAGCTGCTCGGTGGTCGACCAGCGCAGCCCGTCGGGGCTGAGTTGGCCGCTGATCGACCTGCCGTTCTCGTTGACCATGGTGACCGATGCGAGGACGCCGTCCGCGACGCTTACCGTCACCGGCGAATCGACGGTGACGCCGACGGCGCCGTCGGTCACCGAGGCGGTGAGCTTCGGGACGAGCAGATCGGCGAACGGAGTGCCCTTGTCGAAGATCACCTTCTGCGGTGCCGCGGTGTTGCCACCGCCGCAGGCAACGCCGAACACAGCAACCGAAGCGATCGCGGCAGCCAGCCACGACCGTCGTTTGCGCAAAGGCGTCATCGGGCGACCTTCCATGAAATTTGATGTAGTTGGTCACCGCTGACCAGAAACAGTGCATGAATTGTAATGGGTTTTTGGGCGCGCGCGTGCCGCCCTCGGGGTGTCCACTATCCGGTGTCATGCGATCGTGACGAATCGCGCCGTCAGGCCATTTCAGGGGGCCGTCAGGCCGGCTGATCGACCGCGTCGTGGAGTTCGGCCTCGACGCGATCGCGGGTCGAGGCGGCTTCGACACGCGCGAGCTTGACGATGGCCGCCGCCATCACCAGGACGGCCGCCGCCAAGGCGATCATCCCGGCGCGGCCCGCGTCCAGCGTCTCGTCGAGCACAAGGACACCCAGCGCGGCCCCGACGACCGGCTGGGACACCTCGAGGGTGGGCATCGACGCGGTCAACGGGCCGGCCCGGAACGCCGACTGGCTCCACGCCACACCGCCCACGATGACCAGGATCGCGGCGTAGAGCTCGGGGGCCTGGATCAGTGCCCATCCGCCATCGCCGAGCCGGGCGACGACCTCCTTGGCGAGCACCGCAAAGATGCCCCACAGCGAACCGGAGACAAGGGCGAACAGGACCGCGGCAGCGGCACCGCCCCAGATGCGGCCGGCCACGACGCAGGCCACCAAGAGCGGCCCGAGCACGGCGGCCACCACGAGCCAGGTTCCAAGCGGCGCGGAAGCACGGCCCGCCTGCGGATTGCCGACAACGACGACCACGGTCACCGCGGCGGTAAGCAGGCCGGCCCACATCCACTCGGCCCCGGTCACCCTGCGGTGGAATAACCGCGCATTGATCGGCAGCGCGAGCAGCAGCGAAAGCATCAGCAGCGCCTGCACCAGCAGCACCGAACCCTGGCCCAGCGCGGCCGCCTGCAACCCGACGCTCCCGGCGAGTAGCAGCGCGCCCCACCACCATCGCCGGTTGCGTAGCAGGCTGGCGAACAGTTCGACGTGGCCGACCGACCGGTCCTCGATGCAGTGCGCCGCCCGTTGCTGCAGCACGTCGCCGACCGCGACGCACAGCGCGGAACTCAGCGCGAGCAGGGCGGCGATTTCCGTATTGGCCGTCATCGGCACTCCGTCCACGCCGGACGGGGTCGGCGCGAATACCGTTGCTTTACAACGCAATCCAATCCATTAGCCACGGTACGTCGCGGCTTTGGTGGGCCACCTCCGGATCGAGGGCCGTTGCGGCTCGGGTACGTCGTCGTCCCATCGGCGCCGCCCCACCGCGGCGGCAGCGTCTTCACCGGTCTCGGACCGCTGCCGCAGCCACTCCAGCGGTTTGGGTGCCCACCAGGTCCACTGGCCGAGCAGATGGATGGCCGCGGGCACCAGGACCATCCGCACGAGAGTGGCGTCGGCCAGCACGGCGAGTGTCAGGCCGAGACCGAGCATTCGCATGAACGACACGTGCGCGGGGATCAACGCGGCGAACGAGATCGACATCACCAGCGCCGCGGTGGTGACGACGCGACCGATGCCGGCGATGCCCAGGGCCGTGCTTTCGTCGGTGGCGGCGCGCGCCTGCGCGGCCGTCGGCGGTGTCTCCTGAATCGCTTGCGACGCCAGCCAGTATTCGTGGATCCGCGAGACGAGGAACACCTCGTAATCCATGGCCAGCCCGAAGGCGATACAGAACAGCAGCACCGGAATGTTGGCGTTCAAAGTCCCGTTGGGGGTCGTCCCCAGCGCGCCCAAATTGCCGTCCTGGAAGATCCACACCATGGCCCCGAATGCGGCCGTGAGCGACAGCAGGTTGCACACCAGCGCCTGCAGCGGCAGCACCGCGCTGCCAGTCAGCAGGAACAACAGCGTGAAGGTGATGAGGGCGATCAGACCGAACACGATGGGCAGCCGCTTGGTGATCGCGCCGACGCTGTCGCGGTTGATCTGGGCCAGCCCGGTCATCTGCACCGAGCGTCCCGCCGGGCCGGCGACCTTGTGCAGTTGGTCGAGCTGCGTGTTCGAGGCTTGCGAATAGAGGGGCGCGGTGCTGGTCACGGTGAAGAACGCGCTGCCGTTCGCGGCGCCGGCGGGCGCGGCCGGCGGGCCGGCCCGGTTCCCGGCGACGAACGTCCCCATCGGCGCGCTGACCGCTGACACGTCGGGCACGCGCGACAGCTCGGCGGCATAGCGGTCCAGGTCGGCGGGGCCCGCACCGCGGGCGTCGGGTACCACGACGGTGACCCCGGTCCCCATTCCGTTGTCGAAATCGTTGTCCAGCATGTCGGCGACCTGACGGGCCGACGCCGACGGCGGCAGCACGCGCTCGTCGGGAAAGCCCCACTTGACGCCCAGGAACGGAACCCCTAGCAGCAGCATCAGCGCAACGACGCTCAGCCCGACCGGCAGGGCGTGGCGCAACACGAACCTCGTCGACCGATACCAGAACTGCTGCTCGAGCGGCTTGTGCGCATGATCGCGGAACGACCGTTGCCCGTGCAGGACGCGATGCAGCACCCGGCGGCCGTCCAGCGAATCCAGCCGGGAGCCCAGCAGCGCGATCGCCGCCGGGGTGACCACAACGGAAGCGATCGCCACTATCGCCGCGGTGGCCACGATGGTGTACGCCGACGACTTCAAGAACGACATCGGGAACACCGCCATCACCGCCATCGACAAGCCCACGGTGGTGGCGGAGAACAGCACCGTCCGCCCCGCGGTGGCCATGGTCCGCACCAACGCCCGCTCCCGGTCGCCGCTGCGCGCCAGCTCCTCACGGAAACGACTGATGATCAGCAGGTTGTAGTCGATCGCCAGGGCAAGTCCCATCGCGATGCTCAGGTCCAGCGCATACGTCGACACATCGGTCGCGAAGGTGATCAGCCGCAACACCGACATGGTGCAGACGATGGCGAGGGCGCCCAGCACGATCGGCAGCGCCGCCGCGACCACGCCGCCCAACACCCAGACCAGCACCGCGAAGCTCAGCGGGATCGCGATCGACTCCATCAACAGCAGGTCGCGCTCGTTCTGATCGTTGATCTGCGCATACGCCACGGCCATGCCCCCGGCACGGACTGTCACACCGTCGCGGTCGTGCGCCAATTCGTCGGTGAGCCGGCTGGCGTACTTCTGGGCGTCGTTCTCCCCGCCCTTCAGGCCGGCCACCACCATCCCGGACTTCTGGTCCTTGCTGACCAGCTGGGCGGCGGCCTGCGGTGCAGACGTCCACGCCGAGGACACGTTCAGCACCCACGGCGATCGTCGCAGGTGGTCGACGATGTCGGTGCCGACCTGGCGCGCCTGATTGCTTTGGACACCTGCCGGGGCGGTCACCACGATGAGCATCTGCTGATCGGTTTGATTGAACTTGTCACGAAGCACGTTGGTCGCCTGCGCGGACTCAGAAGTCGGGTCCTGAAAGCCCCCGCCCGACAGGCTGTTGATGACCGGAATACCGAAGACCGCGGCCCCAACCAGCACCAAAGCGGCGAGCGCGAGGATGCGGCGCGGTGCGGCGATGGCGAGGCGGGTCAGTGCATGCAGCATCCTCGGTCCCTTCATCGCTAATCCCCGGCCGTACCCCCTATACCCGAACGATGCCGACTAACCCACCCGCTGCGCCGATTGCCCGTATCGACCGGACCGCCGGCGACGTTTGGCAATCCAGCACTCGGGTATCGAACGAAAAGGGCGCATCCAGTGAGCCATTCGCTGTGCGAGCGCCGTTCTGGCTGGGCGATAAGCGGATTGGATGACGATGAACGCGACGGACAACGCCATCAAGACGAGACATCCCACGGAACAGGATCTGCCGGCGATATTCGCGAATCAGGCTCGCACTTTCGGCGATCCGATTGACCAGCGCGATATCGAAGCGTGGAAACGCCGCGTCGACGTCGACAACATGCTGGTCGCCGAGGACTTCTCCGATCCGCAACGGTCATTCTTGGTCGGGTCGTCCATCATCTACCCCACGCAGCTGACAGTGCCGGGCGGCGCCAGGTTACGAGCCGCGTGGTTGACGATGATCGCCGTCGCGTCAACGCATCAGGGCAAGGGAGTGTGGGGGCAGCTCAGCGCACAGGGGCTGGGGATTCTCATCGAGCGCGGCTATCCGATCGTCTTCGGGGCGCCGACCCAGACCGCGATGTACGACGGCTTCGGTGCGGGTGTCGCGAGCTACCTCCGCAGCTACTCCGTCGACCGCCGCTTCGCGAAGCTGCGAAACAAACCGAGCGAGATGCGGGCTCGCGAGATCGGCGCTGACGAAGCGAAAAGCCTTGTGCCGGAAATCTACCAACGCTGGTGCGACACGACGTCTGGCGCCGTCGACCGCGACGACGCTTGGTGGGCAGACTATTTGGAGGACCGGCCGACGCAGCGCGGAAACGGAACCGCGTTGAACTACACCATCCATCCGGACGGCTTCCTGACATACCGCGTGGTCGGCGACTCGAACCACGGCTACCGACCCCCGTTGGGGACGGTGGTCGTCGAGGACTTCTGCCCCATCACCGACGAGGCTCACACCGAGCTGCTTCAGACATTGTTGGTCTTGGAGATGTTCGACACGGTTGAGATCGACGTGCCGGTCGACGATCCGCTGCCGCTCAAGCTCACCGACCCCCGGGCCGCGGAAACCACCGGCGTGAACGACTTCCTCTGGGTGCGGATCAACGACGTGGCCGAGGTGCTCGGTACCCGGGCCTACGCCGCCGACATCGAGATCGCGCTGGAAGCCGACGACCCGCTGGGCCTGGCCGGCGGCCGTTTCCTGCTACAGGCGCGCGACGGCGTCGGAAAGTGCACGCCGCATGACGGGCCCGTCGACGTCAAGATCGGTCTTGCCGATCTGGCCACGATCTACATGGGCGCGCACAGCGCCTCTGAACTCCTCCGGGCGGGCCGGATCACGGAACTGCGGCCGGGCGCGATACCCGATCTGGATGCCGCCTTCAGCACCGACCGGGCACCGTTCTGCGGAACGCTGTTCTGAGTACGCTGCGCCGCAGGTCATTTCGTCGGTCGAGGGCACCGGAGCGTCCAGGCGGGGCCTACCATCCCCTCGGCGGCTATGATGGAGGGGATTCTGGGGATTTCACGCCGCGGCAGAACGCCTGTTATTGTCGCGTACGCGGTCTCGACCGCCGAAAGCGCCGTTAGCTCAGTTGGTAGAGCAGCTGACTCTTAATCAGCGGGTCCGGGGTTCGAAACCCTGACGGCGCACCACAGACGTCTTCGAGCTCGTGCCGCTCCTCACCAGCATCGATGCATCTGCGCGGCACCGGGTCGGTCGGACGTGCATGCCCCTCCCTCTGGCAGGTGCCGACGGCCGGGTGCTCGTCTATGAGGCCTCCGGAGCAGCACTTGAGCCGGTCGCGGTCGCAGAGCCGGCCGGCTCAGGCCAGGTCAACGGCAGCGACCTGAGCGCAAAGCTCTTCGAAGGGAACTTGATCTCCGGGATGTACCCGTGCGGCGCTTCGAAGTCGGGGATCTGCTTCAGCCACTCGTCGACAACGATCGTCAGCTCGATTCGTGCCAAATGTGATCCTATGCAGCGGTGCGGCCCGCCCCCGAATCCCCAGTGTCGGTGCACCTTTCCGTCCATGACCAATTCGTCCGTCGAAGCCTCGTCGCTGCCGTCGCGGTTGATCGCCGCTGTGCACAGCCCCACGGGCGTGCCAGGAGGGAGTGTCATCCCGCCCACGTTGACGAAGGCGGTTGTAACCCGCGCCGCCAGCGGGGCTGCGGGCTCCAGTCGGACGATCTCTTCAATGAAGAACTTGACCCGCTCCGGTTGGTTACGAAGCTCTCTGCGCAGCTGCGGCCGGCGCGCCAATTCGAACAACGAGAACCCGATCGCCGCGGACACGGTGTCCAAACCGGACAAAACCAGCAGGAGGCTCATGCCGATTAGCTCGAGATCACTCAGTTCGCCCGGTCCGGTCATCACCTGCGACAGCAGGTCCGATCCCGGGTTCCGCCGGCGATGATGAATGGTTTCGGTGAAATACGTCAAGAGCTCGTTCCCCCCAGACTTGCCGTCCACGGCCGTGTCTTTCCACCCGATCACGCGATCCCGGTCTTCCAGCGGCAGCCCGTAAAGATCTATGAACACCTGGTACGGGTAGAGGCGCGCGAAGTCGGCCATCGCCTCGCACCCACCACGGCCAGCGAGGCCAGCGATCATGTCAACGGCGTGGCGCTCCATCACGGGCCGGAACTTGGTCAGGGCGTGCGGGCTGAAGTGCGGTTGCAAAATTTTGCGGTAGCGGGTGTGCTCGGGAGGGTCGAACGCCGACGGCAGCACCGGCACGGGGCAGCCCGGAGGTTGAAGCGCCAAATGCGCCGAGAAGAGGTTGGGTTGGCATAAGGCTGCCAGCACGTCTTCGCGACGGGTCAGGTAATAGGTGCCGTTCATGTACACGACCGGCCCCGCGTCCCGCAACACCTTCCATCCGACGCCCCGGTCAGCGGCCATCGGCAACGTCGAATGTTCCAGCCGCGGTAGGTGGAATTGTTCTGGCCGGTTTACATCAAGTGCGCTACTCGAGTGGATACATCCTGAAATGCGCTCTGTTGCAGACGAATTCATTGTGAACCTTCCTGGCGCACGGGAGAGGGCTGAGTTGCGCCTAAAGACATGACGTTTTCTAAGGAGGGAGGCCGGCGAAATGGCGGCGCTCAGGGCGTCGCAATGGTTGACCGAACGGCGGAAGCCGCTACACCTGCGGGTGATTCAGCACGACCCCGCAGATCTCATGTGGTGCTTCGCCGCGTCGAAGCCGCGGCGTCACGGCAAGTCGGTGGGCGCGTTGGTCTCACCGGCCTAGCCAGGCGCACGAAGGCCCAGAGCCAAGCCCTCAGGATCGGCTGATGCAGAACCTGGTCAAGAGGCCTCGGCCGCCGGGAACGACCGTCGGCGCCACCCGCTGTGCGCAGCAGGCGGGATACCGTGGCGCGGCAGGAGAAGTCAGCGGAGCCAGCCGGCCAGACTCCGGTGAGATGGACGGCCAACTGGCCGGTCGGTCTCGCGTCATCCACATGCTGTGGAACGGCTTTTTGTCCGTTGGTGTGGAGCCGGACGATAGGCCATGGTCCCGACGGCTGATGATTGGGGCCGCAGCAGGCTGAACCTGGCCGACATGCGTTTGGGGACTGTGGGTTTCGTGTGTCCATGCCGCCGGCTCGGGAAGCGAACCCGCCGCTAGTTGGGGACGCAGGCACGATCCCGCGATCAAGGCAGTGAACAAGCTCAGCGCTGTGACGGCTGCGACGATCGACTGCCTTCGTCGAGTCTTCAGAGCGCTCGCATGCCCCACAGTGGCAGGACTGTACAAGACCAGACTTGAGCGCTAGCCACCAGTGAGCTGTGAAAACGATCAAAGTCCGGTGTTTGTTGCCTTCTTGATTGTTCGATTTGCCGGTAGCTCATAACCACTTCAGCCGGCGTCGTTTGCCACCCGCTCGGCAGCCGGGATGCACAGGAACACAGCAGAGCTGGCCGACGGGTTCACCGCAACAAGCTTGTGCGCATACACATTCGGCCGACTGACGTTGTTTCTCACGCGGTGCGTCAAGGAACCAATGTCCTTGGCATCAGCTGCGCTGCACGCGATTTAGGCGAGGCCGCACGGGCTACGCAATGCGGCCACAAAACAACGACCGGCGATTCGGAGGATGGAGAACACCGATCAACGGCCGGCCTAGGTTGGCCGAAGAAATTGCCGACGGCGTATCCGCACGCGGTAGCTGTCGCTCAGGTACTTTTTTGCTGGAAACGAGCCGCGTCGAAGGAGCCGCAAATGGGGTTCATCCAGCCGAATCTGCCCGTCGTCGACGTAGCCGAATGGAGCAAGCAGAGCCGCGCCCAGCGGATCTTGCCGATGGTGCGCCACATCGCCGAGAACGGCTTCGGCACCCCGCTGGTGATGCATGTGATGTACGGCGTGAAGATCGCGCTGTACATCCTGGGCGGCTGGGTGTTCGGGTGGTGCACGACGGGCATCGGCAGCTTCACCGGCGTCGCCGCCTGGTGGTCGGAACCGATCGTGTTCGAGAAGGCCGTGCTGTACACGATGCTGTTCGAAGTCATCGGCCTGGGATGCTGCTTTGGACCACTGGCCGGCCGCTACTTCCCGCCGATGGGATCGATTCTGTACTGGCTGCGGCCGGGCACCATTCGGTTGCCGCCGTGGCCCGATCGGGTGCCGATGACCAAGGGCAGCGTCCGCAGCCCGGTCGACGCGGCGCTCTACGGCGCCCTGCTGGTGTTGCTCGCCATCGCGCTGGTGTCCGACGGCACCGGCCCAATCCCCGCGCTGCACACCGAGATTGGTGTGCTGGCGCCCTGGCACACCGTCGCGATCCTGGCGGTGCTGGCCGTCGTCGGGCTGCGCGACAAGGTGATCTTCCTGGCCGCTCGCGGCGAGGTCTACGCGCCGCTGGCGCTGGTGTTCCTGTTCGCCGGTGCGGACTCCATCATCGGGGCCAAGGTGGTCTTCATGGTGATCTGGCTGGGGGCCGCCACGTCAAAACTCAACCGGCACTTCCCGTTCGTGATCTCGACGATGCTGGCGAACAACCCATTCATCCCCTCCGGCCCGCTGAAGCGGTCGATGTTCAAGCGCTATCCGGACGACCTGCGACCCAGCGCATTAGCGGGTTTCATCGCCCACTTCTCCACCGCCGTGGAGGGCCTGGTGCCGCTGGCGCTGCTGTTCTCCCACGGCGGCTGGCCGACGGCCGTCGCCGCGTTCGTGATGATCGTCTTCCACCTGAACATCCTGCTGGCCTTCCCGATGGGTGTCCCCCTGGAGTGGAACGTGTTCATGATCTTCGGGGTGTTGTCGCTGTTCGTCGCGCATGCCCGCCTCGGCCTGGCTGACCTGGCCAACCCCGTGCCGGTGGCGATCCTGTTCGTGGTCATCGCCGGGATCGTCGTCGTCGGAAACCTCTACCCGCGCAAGGTGTCCTTTCTGCCCGGCATGCGGTACTACGCGGGCAACTGGGACACCACCGTGTGGTGCGTCAAGCCCTCATGCGACGAAAAGTTCCGGACGGGCTCCCGCGCGCTCGGACCGATGCAACACCTGCAGCTCGAGCGCCTCTACGGCTCCAAAGAGGCCACCCTGGTTCCGCTGCACCTCGCCATGGCGTTTCGGGGGATGAACACCCACGGGCGCGCGCTGTTCACGCTGGTGCACCGCGCGCTGGCCGGATTCGACGAGGACGACTACAACCTCTGCGAGGGCGAGGTGCTGTGCTCGATGGTGCTCGGGTGGAACTTCGGCGACGGGCACATGCACAACGAATGCCTCATCGAGGCGCTCCAGGAGCGCTGCAAATTCCAGCCCGGCGACGTGCGGGTGGTGATTCTCGACGCGCAGCCCATCCACATCCAGCGACAGGAATACCGGCTGGTCGACGCGGCGACCGGCGAGTTCGAGCGCGGCTATGTCGACGTCGACGACATGGTCACGACGCAGCCCTGGGCCGACGACATTCCGGTGCACGTGCAAAGCGGCACGGGCGCCGGCATGGCGTGACGAGTCAGCGGTTGCGCACCCGGTGCACCACCACCACGACCACGAGGACACCGACGCCGGCCAGAGTCACCGTCACCGCCGGCTTCTTGACGAACTCGATCGCCTTCGCCTTCAGGTCGTCGGCGAGGCGGCGCGGGTTGGCCCGCACGGCGAGTGTGTCGACGGTGGCCGCCAGCTGGTCGCGGGCGACGTCGATGTCGCGCTTGATGGCCTCGGGGTCCCGGTCCGCCACGTGTCTGTCCTCCCAGTCGGCCTGATGCACCTGACGCACTACCCTAGATCAGCTGGTGATAACCCCCACGCTCCGGTGAACAGAAAGGGGCCCAGAAATTGGCCGAGACCACGCGGCTTGCGCCGGGCGACAAAGCGCCCTCGTTCAGCCTGCCCGATGCCGACGGCAACAAGGTGTCGCTGGCCGACTACAAGGGGCGTCGCGTCATCGTGTACTTCTACCCGGCGGCCTCGACGCCCGGCTGCACCAAGCAGGCCTGCGACTTCCGCGACAACCTGCACGAACTCAGCGACGCCGGTCTGGAGGTCGTCGGCATCTCCCCCGACAAGCCGGAGAAACTCGCGAAGTTCCGCGACGCGGAAAAGCTGACGTTCCCGTTGCTGTCGGATCCCGACCGCAAGGTGCTGACGGCCTGGGGCGCCTACGGCGAGAAGCAGATGTACGGCAAGACCGTGCAGGGCGTGATCCGTTCGACCTTCGTGGTCGACGAGAAGGGCAAGATCGCCGTCGCGCAGTACAACGTCAAGGCCACCGGCCACGTCGCCAAACTGCGCCGCGACCTTTCCGTCTGATCCGCCAGCGTTATTCGATTACGCGGCGCACTGCGCCAGGCCGGCTTCACCCGTACCCGTCGTGGACTTGGTGTCCTTCACCGATCCGTTGACGGTGATCGTGCAGGTCGTCTTTTGACCGGTTGGGTTCGCCGCGACGGTCAGGACCGCCGGGGAACTGGTGTCCTTGCTGGTGAACGAAAGAGACCAGGGCACGGGCTGATTGGTGACAATCTGCATTTGGCCCGTCGCGTCTATGTAGGACACCGCCGCCAACGGGGCGTCCGAGGTCACGGTGTACACGACCGCATCGCCCGGCGCGGCGACCGCACCCGGTGCGGTCATCAGCGACGCTGAGACCAGTAGTGCGGAGACCGCGGAAAACTGCGCCTTCATCAGTTGCTCCCTTCTGCCCCCGCTGACCCGTACTTTGCACTCGTCGTGGCCTCCCGGCAACTTCACACCACGGCAGCCCCGAGCCCAATACGAAGGTTGGGATCGGTAGCCGCAAGCGAACGTCAAGAATTTCGCAAGTGATTCGCCGTAGCGTACGGCGCGATCGGCAGCAAAGGATTCTGGAATGAACACACCACTCGGGCGGATCATCGCGACGGCGATGATTTCTGGCGCCGTAGTGGCGGCCACCATGGGCTTGGCCGCGCCCGCCCAAGCTACGCCGTCCTACTGGCATTACTGCCCCGGCCAGAAATGGGGATATACGGTTCCGATACCGCCCGGCTTCGACCTGAGTGTTTGTCATTGGTTTGCGGTGACCACTGACAGCACCCCGTCGGGCCCGGTCTATCACTTCCGGGAAGCTGACCCGTCCGAGGTGCCCCCACCGTCACCCGGCTTCCCCTGGCCGTAACGGTCAGGCCGATGCCGGTGATCAGGGACGACCATTGCACTCTGCGCGGGCCGAGGCGGATCATTTAGCCGTGGACGCGGACGACCCCGAGCAATACATTCGCGACCTTGAGCACGGCTCGGGCAAGTCGCCGGGCGCGCCGCAGCCGTTCGAGGCGTCCAGCGGCGGACAGTTCGGCGGCCCAGGCAATTTCGGCGGCCTGGCGAAACTCGCGAATACGCCGCGAGGAAAGTTGATCCTCGGGATGTGCGCGGTCGTGGCGGCGGTGGCGGTCGCGTTTTTCTTGAGTCACGCCGGCACCACCGTGCAGGGGAATCTGGTGATGATCAATAGCGGCGCCAAGGACACGATCGACTGCAACAACGGCGACCTGAAGCTGGACGGCGACAACAACACCTACACCGTCACCGGCCACTGCGAACGGCTCGAGATCTTCGGCAGCGGGAACCACGTGGCCGCCGACAGCGCCGACACCATCGACGTTTTCGGCGACGACAATGCGGTGACCTACCACTCGGGCTCACCGAAGATCGAAAAGACGGGAAACAACAACGCCGTAGCCCAGCGACGGTGAAGCGGTTCGTCCGTAGGGCCCGCCGTCAGGCCAGGTTGGCCAGCAGCAGCGCCTCGGCTATGGCGGCGCGTTCCAGCACACCCAGGTGCAAACTCTCGTTGATGCTGTGCGCCTGGGTGCCGGGATCCTCGACGCCGGTGACCAGGATCTTGGCTTGTGGGAACGCGTCGGCGAACTCGGCGATGAACGGGATGGAGCCGCCCATGCCCATGTCGATGGGTTCGGTGCCCCACGCCTGCCGGAAGGCCGCCCGCGCGGCGTCATACACGGGGCCGCTGGCATCGATGGCGTAGGGCTCGCCGACGTCGCCGCGGGTGATGCTGACGCGCGCGCCCCATGGAACATGTTTTTGCAGGTGCGACGTCAACGCGTCCAGGTGCGCTGCGGCGTCACCACCCGGCGCGATCCGCATGCTGATCTTGGCGCGGGCCCGCGGGATCAGTGTGTTCGACGCCTTCTCGATGGGCGTGGTGTCGATGCCGATCACGGTGATCGCGGGCTTGGCCCACAACCGCTGGGGCGCCGAACCCGAGCCGATCTCGGACACCCCGTCCAGCAGCCCGGAGTCGGCGCGCACCCGTTCGGGCGGGTAATCCACCGCGGCGGCGGCACTTTCGTGCAGGCCGGCGACGGCCACATTGCCCACGTCGTCGTGCAGACTCGCCAGCAGCCGCACCAGCACGCTCAGCGCATCGGGGACCACGCCGCCCCAGATACCGGAGTGCAGGCCGTGATCGAGCGTGGCGACCTCGACGACGCAGTCGACCAGGCCGCGCAGCGAAACCGTGAGCGCCGGAATGTCGGTGCTCCAGTTGTCCGAGTCGGCGATGACGATCACGTCGGCGGCCAGCGCGTCGCGGTGAGCAGCCAGCAAGCGGCCCAACGACGGCGAGCCGGATTCCTCTTCGCCCTCGACGAAGACGGTCACACCGACCGGCGGTTGACCGCCGTGCGCCCGGAAAGCCGCCAAATGCGTTGCGATGCCGGCCTTGTCGTCGGCGCTGCCGCGGCCGTAGAGTCGCCCGTGGCGTTCGGTGGGCTCGAAGGGCGGCGACGCCCACTGGCCGGGATCGCCTTCGGGCTGCACGTCGTGGTGGGCATACAGCAGCACGGTCGGCACGCCCGGCGGCGCGGGATGCCGCGCGATGACCGCGGGAGCGCCGTCCTCGCTGACGATCCGCACATCACCAAATCCGGCCTGCGCCAACAGGTCCGCCACTGCCCGCGCGCTGCGGTGCACCTGGTCGCGCCGGGCCGGGTCGGCCCACACCGATTCGATGCGCACCAAGTCGTCGAGGTCGCGGCGCACCGACGGCAACACCTCGCGGACGCGTTCGACAAGATCGCTCATGATCTCGAGGTTAGTCGGAGGTCGTCTCCAGGATCGCCACCGCGGCCGCGGTGTCCCCCTCGTGCGTCAGCGACACGTGAATCGTCACGTCGGCCAGATGTTTGGCGATGTCACCACTCAGCCGCACCCGGGGCCGCCCCCACATGTCGGTGACCACCTCGATGTCGCGGTGAATGTCCTCCGGCAGCACGGGCCGTTGCGCGAAGCGGGATCCCGACCAGGCCTTGATCACCGCCTCTTTCGCCGCCCACCGGGCCGCCAGGTGGCGCGCCGCGAACGAACTCTTGTCCGAGGCGTCTCGGCGCTCACCCGGTGTGAACGTCTCGGAGAAGACGGTTCCCGGCTGGTCGACCTGCTCGGCGAAATCAGGGATGGAGACGACGTCGATCCCCACACCGACAATTCCCATGGGTCGCCAGGCTAACGGACGGTCGAAGACGTCATCCGGCCGAGACCTCGTAGGCCTCGCCGTCACCCAGCCGCGACGCCGGGTTCAGCAGCATCGCCGCCTCCTGGCGCTTCTCCGGTGCGTCGTGGTCGAAGCGACGACCCGACGGCCGCTCGTACATCGGCGCGCCGCCGGCGATGGCCGATGCCAACCGGCGCTGACCGGCCAGCAGCCGCGCCTCCGCACGCCGCTGGTAGTCAGCGCGCTGATCGGCGTCCAGCGAGGCGATGAACGCCTGCGGGTGCACCAGCGCCACGAGTCCGGAGACGTGGCCGAACCCGAGGCTGGTCAGCATCCCCGCCTTGAGCGGGAACTTCTCGCCGAGCCGCAGCGTCTCGCGCACCCAGACGAAGTGGGCCGACCCGGCCAGTTCGTCGTCGACACAATCCAGGCTGCGGTTGGGCGGGATCACCCCGTCGCGCAGCATCTGGCACAGGCCCATCATCTGGAACACCGCGGCGCCGCCCTTGGCGTGGCCGGTCAGGCTCTTCTGCGACACCACGAACAGCGGGGCGCCCTCGGAGCGGCCCAGCGAGTCTGCCAGCCGCTCGTGCAGCTCGGTCTCGTTGGGATCGTTGGCCAGTGTGGATGTGTCGTGCTTGGAGATCACGGCGATGTCGTCGGCGCCGACGCCGAGCTTGGCCAGCGAGCGCGCCAGCGCCGATTCCCTGCCGCCGCGGCCGGCGCCCAGGGCGCCCAGGCCGGGGGCCGGGATCGAGGTGTGCACGCCGTCGGCGAACGACTGCGCGTAGGCCACCACGGCCAGCACCGGCAGACCCATCTTGAGGGCCAGGTCGCCGCGGGCGAGCAGGATGGTGCCGCCGCCCTGCGCCTCGACGAACCCGAGCCGGCGCCGATCGTTGGGCCGGGAGAACTTCGAGTCCTCAATGCCGCGGCCGCGCATCATGGAGGTATCGGCCGTGGCCGCCATGTCACCGAAGCCGATGATCGCTTCCAGCGTCAGGTCGTCGAAACCACCGGCCACCACCAGTTCGGCCTTGCCGAGGCGGATCTTGTCGACGCCCTCCTCGACCGACACCGCCGCGGTCGCGCACGCGCCGACCGGGTGGATCATCGCGCCGTAACTGCCGACGTAGCTCTGAATGACGTGCGCGGCAACGACATTCGGCAGCACTTCCTGCAGGATGTCGTTCGGCTTGTTCCGGCCGAGCAGGTTGCCGTGATACATGGTCTGCATCGACGTCATGCCGCCCATGCCGGTGCCCTGGGTGCTGGCCACCAGGCCGGGGTGCACCCACCGCATCAACTCGGTCGGGGTGAATCCCGAAGACAAGAACGCGTCGACGGTCGCGACGATGTTCCACAGCGCCACCCGGTCGGTGGAGCTGGCCATGTCCTGGCTGATGCCGTACACGGTCGGGTCGAACCCAGTCGGGATTTGCGCCCCGACGACCCGCGACAGCTTCGTCTTGCGCGGCACGCGAATCTCGGTGCCCGCCTTGCGCGTGACCTGCCAATCGCTGGAATCGGGGACCGGCCGCACCACCGTGTGCTCGGGATCGAACTCGACGAACGCGCGAGCGTCGGCCTCCGACGACACGACAAAGGTGAAGTCCTTGTCCAGGAACACCGACACCAGCAACGGCGACGCGTGATCGGGGTCGATAGCGCCGTCATCGACGAACTCGCGAATGCCGACCCGCTCGACCACGGTGTCGTGGTAGCGCTCGACCAGCTCGGCTTCGTCCACCAGGTCGCCGGATTCCGTGTCATACCAACCCGGTTGGGGGTCGTCCTCCCAGCGGATCAGTCCGGTGGTCCAGGCCAGTTCCAGGACGCCGGCGGCGGAGAGTTCGTTGTCGACCTCCATCTCGAATCGGGTGCGCGACGAACCGTACGGGCCGATCTCGGCGCCGCCGACGATCACCACCAGGTCGGCCGGGTCGACGTCCAGGTCGTCCCACTGCGGGGGCGGCGCCGGGGTGAAGCCGCGCGGCGGCGACGGCAGCGCGGCGATGGTGCCGTCGGCCGCCGCGTCGTCCGTGGCCTGCTCGCCCGACGTGGTCTGCTCGCGGGCCTTGGCGGCCAGTTCGGCCATGTCGAGGTTGGCCTCGGCGAGGCCGCCGGTCAGGTCCGCTTTGATCGGTGCACCGGCCGCGGCGACCTTCGACTCGACGTCGCAGAGGTCCAGCAGCATGGCCGCCATCTCGTCGGTGGAGTAGGTGGTGACGCCGGCCTCCTCCACGGCCTCGACGATGGCGTCGTTGTGGCCCATCAACCCGGTGCCGCGGGTCCAGCCGATCAGCGCGTGCGCCAGGCTGACCCGGGCGGCCCAGGAGGTCTCGGCGTGCCAGCGGCTCACCAGTGCGTCCAGGGCCGACTTGGCCTCGCCGTACGCGCCGTCCCCGCCGAACATTCCGCGGTTGGGCGAACCGGGCAACACGACGTGCAGCCGCGACGCGATGTCGCGCTCGGCGCCGATCTTGGACAGCCCGCCGATCAACCGCTGCACCGCCCACAGCAGAACCTTCATCTCCATCTCGGAGCGCGACCCGGCCTCCGACAGGTCGCCCGCGACGCGAGGCGCCGCGAACGGGAACAGCAGCGTGGGAGTCTGCGCGTCCTTGATGTGAATGGATTGCGGCCCAAGGCTTTCGGTCTGCTCCGTGCCGATCCATTCGACCAGGGCATCGATATCGGAGTAGGACGCCATGTTGGCGGCGACGACCCATAGCGCCGCACCGTATCGGGCGTGGTCGCGGTATAGCCCGCGGTAGAAGGCCAGCCGCTCGTCGTCGAGCTTGGACGTCGTGGCGATGACGGTCGCACCGCCGTCAAGCAGCCGCCCGACGACCGACGCCGCGATCGAACCCTTCGAAGCGCCTGTCACCACGGCAACTTCGTTGCTGTAGGGGCCGGGATCGGGGTTCTCGGCGCCCGCCGCGATGCGGCCGTACAGCGACGCGTGAATCTGGCGACCGGCGGCCAGCGATTTGCCCTGCCACCAGGTGGCCTGGGTCGCGACGACATGGCCTGCGCCCTCGAACCTTTCGGACAGGCTCTTCCATTGGGCGTCGATGTCACCCTCGTCGGTCAGCCAGAGCTTGACCAGGTCCTCCCGGGCGCTGGCCCACCGGTCGTCGAACACGACGGCCTTCTTGGCGTCGAAAGCCGGCGCCACCAGACGGGGCCAGTCCGCGCCGAGTTCGGCGGTGACCAGGTCGATGAGCTCGGCGTCGGTGGCCGCCGGCGCCGCACTGACCGGGTCGTCGTGGCCCAACTGGCCCAGGATCAGGCGGGCCGCCGAAGCGAGCACCCCGTCGCGACCGGTGATCTGATCGGTGAATTCGCTCAACGCGGCCGCGTCGACGGTCGCGCCGCCGCCGCCACCCGATGACGGCAGCGCCACCGAGATGCCCCGGCGCGCGGCGACGGAGATGACCGCCGCGTCGATGACCTTGTCGACCGAGGCGGCATCGGCCAGCGCACCCTCGTGCAGGTGGCCCATGGCGCCGCCGCGCACGCTGGTGCCCTCGCGGGTCCCCAGCGCCACTTCGACCGTGACGTGCTTGGCCCAACCGTCGCCGAGCTCCCACGTCTTCTTGACCCGCTCGGCGATGGCGCCGGGCCGCTTGCCCGAGGGTCCGAGCACCGTGCGCAGCTGGTCGTTGATCGCGTCGGAAAGCACTGGCCCGAAAGGCTTGTACGTGCGCGCGAGCTTGGTCACCTGCGACCGCAGGCCGGCCAGGTCGGCCTCGGCGGCGCCGTCGATGGCGCCCAGGTTCAACTCCGAACCGAGGTCCACCAGCAGCTGGTTGCGCCGCGACGACGCGCCGTCGGTGATGGACTCGATGGAGTCCAGCTCCTCGATCTGGTCGATGCGCATCTTGGCCGACAGCGCGATCAACGCCAGGGTGGCGTCGGCGGCGTCGAACCCGATGTCGTCGGGGCGGGGGCCCGACGACGCGGCAGCGGGTGCCGGTGCGGCCGGTGCGGCCTCCACGGAGGTCGCCCCCTCGGCCGCCTCGGCGGCCGGCTCGTCGGCCTCGGGCTCCGGCTCGGGGTCGGTGTCGGTGGCGAACAGCACCGCGGCGTCGCGCTCGGCGTTCAGCACTTCCACTGTGCTGTGGGCATATTCGGGAAGCTTGAGGGTGTTGGTGGCCAATCCGGCGACGGTCGGCGCGGACTTGACACCGATCTCGACGAACCGCTCCACGCCCAGACCGCCCGCGGCCTCTTCGGTGAAGAGGAGATCCTGGGTCTCGATCCAGCGCACCGGGCTGGCGAACTGCCATGCCAGCAGCTCGATCAAGACGATGCGCGCCATGTCGTTGCGGCGCTCTGCCAGCCAGGTGTCGTAGTCGGCGAGGATCTCGTCGAGCGGCTCGGCGGGCACCAGGTCACGGATCTCCTGGATGAAGTCGCGGTCCAGGGTGAACGGGCGTGGCACCAGGTTGGGAATGTAGCGCCCGATGATGACGTCGGGATTCTTGTCCCTCGGCATGACGCGCTCGAGCGAGCGGCGGAATTCGGCCACCCCGACGCGCAGCACCCGCGAGTGGAACGGCACGTCGATGCCGGGCACCAGGATGAAGGAACGCTTGCCGCCGGTTTGCTCGCGACGGCGCTCCACCTCGGCTTCCAGCTCTTCCAGACCGCGTACCGTGCCCGCGATCGCATACTGCGAACCACGCAGGTTGAAGTTCACGATCTCCAGGAATTCCCCGGTGCGGTCGGCGATTTCGGCGACGAACGCGGGCACCTCGTCATCCGGCAGGTCGATCTGCGACGGCCGGATCGCCGCCAGCCGGTAGTTGGAACGGCCCAGCTCGTCGCGCGGCACGATGTCGTGCATCTTGGAGCCGCGGTGGAAAACCGTCTCCAGCAACGCTTCCAGTTCGTAGATGCCGGTGACGCAGGCCAGCGCGGTGTACTCCCCGACGGAGTGGCCGCAGGCAATGGCATCTTCGACGAACGCACCCTGCTCGCGCATCTCGGCGACCTGCGCCGCCGCCACGGTCGCCATCGCGACCTGGGTGAACTGCGTCAGGTACAGCACGCCCTCGGGATGGTTGTAGTGCACGCCGCTGGCGATGATGCTGGTCGGGTTGTCGCGCACCACGTGCAGCACCGAGAAGCCCAGCGTGTCGCGGGTGAACTTGTCCGCTTTGTCCCACACCTTGCGGGCGGCCTTGGACCGGGCGCGCACATCCATGCCCATGCCCTTGTGTTGAATCCCCTGGCCGGGGAAGGCATACACCGTGTGCGGGGAGGCCAGTCGGGCCGTCGCCGACATCACCAGGTCGGATCCTATGCGGGCGGAGACATCCAAAACCTCTGCGCCCTGGTCGATTCCGACGCGCTCGACGCGGAAGTCGACCTCGTCACCGGGGCGCACCATGCCGAGGAACCGCGCGGTCCAGCCGACCAGCCGGGCCGGCGGCCGGGCCTGTCCGTCGGTGGCGGTCACCGCGTGCTGCGCGGCCGCCGACAACCACATGCCGTGCACGATGGGCGATTCCAGGCCGGCCAGCAGGGCGGCGGCCCGGTCGGTGTGGATCGGGTTGTGGTCACCGGAGACCACGGCGAACGGTCGCATGTCGACCGGGGCGGTCAACCGGACGTCGCGGCGGCGGCGGCGCGGGGTGTCGGTCGCGTTCTCCGACACCGCGCCGCCGGCGCGCACCGGCTCGGTGAGTTCGGCCGCACCCGTGCGGCCAAGGATGGCGAACCGCTCGTCGAGGGTGGCGATCGTGGCGCCGTGGGCGTCGGCGATCGTCACCGCGACGCGGACGACGCGGCCCATGTCCGTGTCGATAGCCGGCGAAGCCGTTGCGGTGACGGTCAATTCGGCCGCGGCCTTGGGCAGCGCGCCCATGACGTGGGCTGCGTGGTCGAGGTGGACCAGACTCAGCAGACCCTCCACGACCGGGACGCCGGCGTCGGTGACCGCCGAGCCGATCGCCGCGAAGACCGCGGGCCAGCACAGCCCGACCAGCGCGTCGGGCACGGTGGTGAGACCGGGCGCCAACGGCTCGCCGAAGGTAGCGGTGACCCCGGTGTGGTCGGCGACCCGCTCGGGGTCCCAGTCAATCGCCACGGTGGCGGTCCCGTCGACGACCGCGGGCAGGAATTCCGGCCCGTCGACTCCGGCGGCGATGGCCAGCACCGCGCGCATGGCGGTCGCGGCGTCTTCGGTGGACACCACGGGGGTGCCACCGTCAATCGTGTTGGGAGGCAACGTGAACGGGATGTCGATCCAGATGCCCGACACCGGGACACTCAGCACCACTCGGTCGCCGTCGACCTCAAGCCGCGCCCCGGTGAACGAGTGCGTGGCACGACGGCTTTCGGGGCCGTCATGCACGAGCCAGTCGGCGGGGTCGGCGATTCGGTGGACCGGGTTGATCGCGGTGCGGCCGGCCCACTGCACGTCGGGGGCGTCGAGCACGACCGCGAGCGGCCCGGTCACGTCGGGGCGACCCAGCCGACGCGATGCGACGGGCCGGGGTTGCCCACCGGAGGACAACACCTCGTCAACGGCGGTCTGCTCGAAGCGGTCCAGCAATTCACCGACGGGCTCGTCCATGCGGGTGATGCCGGCCACGGCCGCGGTGCCCGGGATGATGCACACCTGGTCGGCGTCGTAGCGGGCATCGTGCGCCTGCCACAGCGAGTCACTGCGCCACCAGCGCCGCACGTCCTTGTCGATGACCGGCACGAAGTTGACCGGCTTACCCAGCGTCTTGCACAGGGTGACGAAGAATGGGACGTCGGCCGGGTGCAGCTGCACGGTCTCGGCGTCGGGGTATGCCGCAAGCAGCGTGGCGATGGCCTGCTGGGGACTTTCCAGTAGCGCGAGGTCATCGAACAGCGTCTCGATCGGGCCGAAGTCGTTGGCGTGCAAACGGGCTTCGGCGCGCTGCAGCATCTGCTGGAACCGGTCGCGCCAGGTGTCGGCCAGCCACGGGCTGCCCGGTGCGGCGGTGTCGGCGGTGGAGTTGCCCTCACCGATGGTCAGCTCGACGTAGCGCTGCAACCACTGCAAGTACGTCATGTCGGCGACATCGCCGAAGTACGGCTTGGCGGTGTTGGCCATCGCCGCGATGATCTCGTCGCGACGCTCGGCGACGGCCTCGGCGTCACCGGCGACCTCGTCGAGCAGCCGCCCGCAGCGCGAGGCGCTGTTGTCGATCTCGTGAATGTCGGCACCCAGCTGGCTGCGGCTGGAAGCCATGCCGCCCACGGCTTTTCCGGCGCCGACCCACTGTTCGGTCCCTTGCGTCTCGACCAGCATCCGCTTGACCGACGGCGACGTGGTGGCCTCCTTGGTCGCCATCGCCGCGGTGCCGACCAGGATGCCGTCGATCGGCATCAGGGGGAAGCCGTAGGCCTGCGCCCACCGCCCGGACAAGTACTCGGCCGCCCGCTCGGGCGTGCCGATGCCGCCGCCCACGCAGACGGTGATGTTGGGGCGCGACCGCAACTCCGAATACGTTGCCAGCAGCAAGTCGTCGAGGTCTTCCCACGAGTGGTGGCCACCGGCGCGGCCACCCTCGATGTGCATGATCACCGGCTTGGTGGGCACCTCGGTCGCGATGCGGATGACCGAGCGGATCTGTTCGACCGTGCCGGGCTTGAACACGACGTGGCTGATGCCGACGTCGTTCAATTCCTCGATGAGCTCGACGGCATCCTCGAGGTCCGGGATGCCGGCACTGATCACCAGACCGTCGATCGCCGCGCCGGACTGACGCGCCTTCTGCACCAAGCGTTTTCCGCCGACCTGCAGCTTCCACAGATACGGGTCGAGGAACAGCGCGTTGAACTGATACGTGCGGCCGGGCTCGAGCAGTGTGGCGAGCTCATCGACGCGACCGGCGAAGATCTCCTCGGTGACCTGCCCGCCGCCGGCGAGCTCGGCCCAGTGCCCGGCGTTGGCCGCGGCGGCGACGATCTTGGCGTCGACGGTGGTCGGGGTCATCCCCGCCAGCAGGATCGGCGAGCGTCCCGTCAACCGGGTGAACTTGGTCGAGAGCTTGACCCGGCCGTCGGGAAGGCGAACGACCGTGGGGGCGTAAGTGGACCAGGCCCGCGCCACCTCGGGGACGGCCCCGACGGTGAAGAGGTTGCGCTGCCCGCCGCGGGTCGCGGCGGGCACGATGCCGACACCCAGGCCGCGGATCACCGGCGCGGTGAGCCGGGTCAGGATGTCGCCGGGTCCGAGGTCGAGGATCCAGCGCGCACCGGCCTCGTGCACGCGGTTGATCTCCTCGACCCAGTCGACACGCCGCACCAGGATGGCTTCGGTCAGTTCACGGGCCAGCGCGACATCGAGTCCGACCTTTTCGGCCCAGCCGCCGACGATGTCGATGCCGTCGGCCAACCGGGGGGTGTGGAAGCCGACCTCCACCTGCACCGGATCGAAGACCGGCGAGAAGACGTCCCCGCCGCGGAGCTTGTTCTTGCGGTCGGCCTCCTCCTTCTCCGAGATCTGCCGGCAGTAGAGCTCGAACCGGGACAGCTGCTCGGGCGTGCCGGTGATGACGACCGAGCGCCGGCCGTTGCGAATGGACAGCACCGGCGGCAGCACGGTGCGGACGTCTTGCGCGAACTCGTCGAGCAACCGGCTGATGCGCTCGGGGTCGGCGTTGGTCACCGACACCATGGGCGGGCGGTCGCCGAGCACGGAGATGCCGCGCCTGCGGGCGACCAGCGTCCCGGCCGCGCCGATGAGCTGGGCCATTGCCAGCAGCTCTGCGTCGCGGGAGCCCGCGGCTTTGAGCGCCTCGACGGCGAGCACCCCTTGCGAGTGTCCGGCGACGGCCACCGGCGGGGTGGTTTTCAGGTCCATGCCTTGGCGGGCCAGCGCGCGCACGGCCGCGATCTGGGTGAGCAGTACGCCGGGGATGGACACCGCGGCGGACGTCAGGTGCTTGTCCGACGGGACCGGATCCTCGGCCGCCAGCGCGCGGACCCAGGAGAGCGGCTCGAAACCGATCGGACGCACCACCACCAGTTCCTTGGCGACGGGCTCGAGCAGCAGTTCCACCTCACCGGCCAGCGTTGCCAGGTCGGATTCGATGCCGGCCGACGACACCAGTTCTTCGAGGGTTTCCAGCCAGGCGCTGCCCTGGCCGCCGAACGCAACGGCGTACGGCTCGCCGGCCGTCAGTCGGTCGACCAGAGCATGGGCGGTGTGCGGTGCGTTTGGATCGCGCTCAGCGGACACCTCATCGTGCTCGTGGATCGTCACGTCTGTATCTCCCTCAATGCGTCATGTACGTCTTACGTATCAGTGCGTTCAGCCGGTCCGAAGGGGACAGGAACTCTAGAGAGTCCGTCGATTCCGCATCGAATCGCGACCGAAAATCCGTCTGACCGGTGTCTTGTCGGGTGGGCGGGCCCGTGGACGGGCGGCGTGGCGGACTGCATCGGCTGTACTAAGAGTGTCATAAGGGCAGACCCCCGTTTTGCGTCGTGATCGGTTACTGATGAGTTCTACGCACGGGTAACCGTGTCCTGGGTAACACCGGGTTTAATCCGCGGCGCGGGCGCGCCGAACAAACCTGCTGCATGCAGGTGGTTACGGTCGAGTAGCTATAACTGCCCTGATCAAAGCAGTTTTGTTATGTAATCGTTATGTAAAAATTTCGAGCCGTCCAGCGGCGTCAAGCGCGCTTTCGTCGCGCAGTCGGGGCGGCCTTCGCGCACGCCGCGCCGAAAAATGAGCGAACGAGTGTTTGCTGGGATCTCTAAGAGTCGCGGCCCGGTGGTGAGCCGGCGGGGTGCGGGGAGGCTAGGCCCACTGCCCGAATTGCGGCTTGAGGATCTCGTTGATGTCGACCCCAACCCCGCCGACGCTGCGTTTGTCGATCTCGACCTGATGCAAATGGGCGGCCGGGTGCGCGAATCCCTTGGGTGAACCCCAGTTGTGCTGCCAGAAATAAGAGCCCAACCCGTCGTGCAGCGCCCAGTCGATGGTCTTCGAATTGGCGTACACACCTGTGCGCTGATGACCGATCACTGACTCCCAGGATCGTAGGTAGGGGGCTACCTGCTGTTTGTACTGGTCATACGATGGGTCGTCGTCGATCGAGGCGTATATCGGCGCGTTCGCGGGCCCGCCCGCGGCGGCATGCAGTTGCATTCCGCGTTGCGCGTGCTGGAGACCGGCGTTGGCGCCGCCGAGCCAGTCGGCGGTATTGCCCTTCCCGTACTGGTAACACGAGACGATCTTCAGCCCGTTGCTGTTGAGGTCCCGAGCCTCGGCGACCTGGATCGGCTTGCCCAGCATCCAGTTGCCGCCGGGCCGCCGGTCCGACACGTACCTGATCGAGCCCACGGCGCCGGCGGCCCTGATCTCGCTGGCCGGGATGACCCCGGCCGCGTAGTCCAACAACGTGCCGAGCGACGCCGACGCCGGTGCCGGACGCAGCGACGCACCGGCAACACCCAGCCCCATCAGGGCAGGGGCCGCCGCGGCCAATTTGAGCGCGTCGCGTCGCGAAACCGATGACACAGGCGTCAGGATACGGCAGGAACACCATCTGACACATTGATCACACTGGTCACATCTGCATCACAGGGGCGCATCTTTGGTTTGGCGCCGCGCCGCAGCGGGCAGCACGATGACGCTCACGGCCTCCAGGCCACGACCAGCGGTCTGGCGGCCGACCTCGTCGAGGAAGTGGGCGGCCGCCGTGTTGATCGATCCCGCCCAAGCACGGAATCCCTGCACGATCACGGGGTCACGCTCCAGCGACGGCTGCACCCCCCGAAGCACGTCGACCACGTCGTCGGGCAGCGGGTCGGCGAGCTGCCGGTCGATCCAACTCTGAGCGAGTTCCGTCGCGGCCGCCCGGTCGTCGCCCAGCCCGATCACGTCGGCGGCGAGCTTGCGCAACCGGTCGAACAGCACCTGACGCCCCGGCGTCTCGGCCAATTGGGCCAGCAGGGTGCTGGCCGCCGGCGGCAGAACCATCTGCCCGAACAAGACCGGTACCGGCAAGTCCCATTCGTCGAACAGGTCGGCATACATCGTGGCGACGGACGCGGACAGCGGCGCGGTGAGCCGCCCGATGACGCCGATGCTGTCGCGGTGGGTGGTCGCCAGCCTGCGCAGGATGTCCTCGCTGACGTCGGAGCCGGGGCAATCGGTGGCGGCGCGAGACCGGTCGATGGCCGCGATCAACTGGTCCAGCCGGTCCCGCTGGCGCATCAGCAACGTCCGGTGCTCGTCGAGAACACCCGCCAACGTGGCGCGTCCACCCGCGACCAAGCGCTGGATGTCATTGATGCTCACGCCGAGACTTCTCAGCAGATCGATGCGGAGCAGATCGAGCACCTGTTCCACGCCGAAGACCCGATAGCCGTTCGACAGATACTCGGCACGCAGCAAACCGATTTTCTCGTAATGGCGGATGCGACCGGAAGCGATGCCCGTCAGGGCCGTGACGTCGCCGATCAGCAACTGCTCAGCCACTCCTTGACCTTACAACTGTGGCAAGGTCTGTACTGAGCTGATGGAACGCGAGCAGCTAATCGACCTCACCCGCCGCGCCTTGAAGTTGGCGCGGGACAAGACCACCGATCTCGCCCCCGCCGAGCACCGCGTCGAGGCGACGTCCTATACGTCGGCCGAGCGCCACGACCGAGACCGGGCCATGATCCTGGCCAGCCCCCAGTTGGTCGGCTATGTCTCCGAGCTGCCCGCCCCCGGCGCGTACTGCACGAAGACGGTGATGGGCCGGTCAATCCTGCTGACACGAACGGCTGATGGATCGGTCAAGGCGTTTGACAATATCTGCCTGCACCGCCAGTCGCAGGTCGCAACCGGTTGCGGCAGCGCGAAGCGGTTCACCTGCCCGTATCACGCGTGGACGTACGACAACACCGGCCGGTTGGTCGGCCTGCCCGGCCGTGAGGGCTTCACCGGTGTGGCGATCGCAAGGACGGCGAAGCCGGCCGAAGCGGGTCGCCGCCAAACCACCGTGACCGCCAAGGCCGACGGCCTGACTGAGCTCCCGGCCACCGAATTCGCCGGATTCCTCTGGGTCACACTGGTTCCCGGGGCCAACTTGGATGTCGCCGCACACCTGGGCCCCCTGGCCGAAGAGCTCGATTCGTGGGGCATCGGCCGGTGGGCGCCATTGGGTGAGAAGGTGCTCGACTGCCCGATCAATTGGAAGCTCGCGGTCGACACCTTTTCGGAAAACTACCATTTCGCCACCGTGCATCAGCAGACGTTCGCCACCATCGCCCGCAGCAACTGCACGGTGTTCGACGCGTTCGGACCGCACCACCGATTGATCTTCCCGCTCAACACGATCCTGGCGCTGGACGACGTCCCCGAAGAGCAGTGGGATCCGTTCCAGAACTTGGTCGTGATCTACGCGCTGTTCCCCAACATCGTGCTCTCGGTGACCATCGCCAACGGCGAGCTGTTCCGGATCTACCCCAGCGACGGGCCCGGGAGATCGATCACCGTGCACCAGAACTCGACACCGCTGGACGTCTCCGACGAATCGGTCGCGGCCGGCGCGCAAGCCGTCTTCGACTACGCCCACGCCACGGTGCGCGACGAGGACTACCGGCTGGTCGAACGCTTGCAGACCAACCTCGAGTCCGGTGCCCGCGACCACCTGCTGTTCGGCCGCAACGAACCCGGCCTGCAGCATCGCCACCAAGCCTGGGCCGGGGCGCTTGGCGAATCAGCCGCTCTCGGTTGATGCGTCGGCGGACAGCACCGCCACGATGTCGTCCAAAAGCGTTGCCAGCGGGTCGCTTTGCGCGGGACGCACCGTAGTCAACAGCCCGACCGCTTCATGTCGGCGGCCGCGTGCCAGCAGCTGCTCCAGCAGTCCCGCCGCCTTCTCCAAGTCCCGGTCGGCCGGTTCCATGTTCGCGACCGTGGTGGCCAGCACCTCGACCAACTCCCAGTCGCGGTACAGGGCCAACGAGCGCTCGTTGAACGCGAAGCCGGTCACCGGTTGACCCCACAGGGTTCCGCGGTAGCGGTACGGACCCTCCATGTATTCGATGGGCAGGCCGTGCGCGGGAGCGGGCACCAGCGGTTCCCCGACAATATCGAGTTGCATTGTGCGGCAGGTGATCCGGTGCCGGTCCGGCATGTAGCGGGCGGCCGCCTGCGGCCGCACCAACGGTTGCACCGTGTCCGGCCATCGCACGTAGCTGCTGACCGTCACCTCGATGTCTTCAGCACACTCCGGCGGCATGCCGGGGTCCGGATGGCTCGTCGTGACACCCGTGAACGGCTGCAGCGCATTGCCATTGGTGCGGTCGAACTGCCGCCAGATGCTCAGGTCCACGCCGTTGTCGAAGTTGATGGTGCGCCATTCGTGGGATCGGGCCCGCGGGTCTCCCCCCGTCCCTCCGCCGCCGGCGTATTTCGGGAACCACTGCCGGTCGATGTGCCCACTGCTGCCGGAGACCTGCTGGACGACGTCTCCCCAGCGCAGGGTGCCCGTCATCGCCATGCCGGTCTGGAAATACGAATACGTTTCGGTCTGGCCGAAGCAGCAGATCTTCCCGTTGTAGGTCGACGCACCCACCGGTGTCGGTGCACGCGTTGGTGTTACGGCCAGGTCTAGCCGCATGGGCCGACCCGACTGGTCCTGGCCGACCAGGCTGACGCGGTACGTGTAGGGCAGCAGCTCTCCGTCGCCGTCGCGGCAGGTGGTCCACGACGCGGTGCCGACGTCGCTGGAGTAGTGGATGTCGAGATGGCCTGGGGCCAATGTCAGCTTGCGCCTCGCCCCGGGCTTCAGGTTTGCCGGCGGCATGTCGTAATCCGTGAAGGTGCCGTAATCGCCGGTGTCCAGATCGAAGAGCGCCAACGTGTAGAAATCGGCGACCACGGTGCCGCCGGGCCGGTTCTTGTTGAAGATGGTCAGGAAGGCGAACGACCGACCGGTCTCGGCGGCATCGAGCTGCCCCGCGATGAACCAGGTGTCCGACTCCTGATCCGGGTGTTCGCCCTCGGCGGCGGGGAAATCCAGTTGGCTGTCGCCGGGCACCAACTGGAACGGGTAACTACGCCAATTGCTGGTCATATCGGCCCTCGCTGCTTTTTTCGCTATGTTAGCGTCAATAGAGAAATCCCGGTCACTGGCTACCTGCGCCCAACCCTCGAGGAAGTGTCCGATGACAGAAAACTCCGGCCACCGGTCTTATGACGAACTCTTCATCGGGGGGCAGTGGCGCAAGCCCGCCAACCCCCAACAGCTCGCCGTCATCTCCCCGCACTCCGAAGAACCGGTCGGCCATGTCCAGCTGGCCGGACCCGAGGACGTCGACGCGGCCGTCGCTGCCGCGCGACACGCCTTCGACCACGGGCCGTGGCCGCGGATGACCCATGCCGAGCGGATCGCCAAGGTCGAACAGCTCGCCGCGATCTACTCCGGCCACATCGAGGAGATGGCCGACCTGATCACCGACGAGATGGGCTCGCCGCGCAGTTTCAGCCGGATGGGCCAAGGCGCTGCCGCGGCGACGCTCATCCATTTGGCGCTGGCCGCCGCGCGCGAGTTTCCGTGGGAGGAACGGCGTCAGGGCGTGCTCGGCGAAGTGCACTTGCGCAGGGCCCCGGTAGGCGTGGTCGGCGCGATCGTTCCGTGGAACGTTCCGCAGTTCCTGATCATGCCCAAGCTCATCCCGGCGCTGATCGCGGGCTGCACGGTCATCATCAAACCCGCACCCGAAACCCCCTTGGACGCTTTGTGGTTGGCGGAGATGATCGAGCAGCTGGACCTGCCCGACGGGGTGGTCTCGGTGTTGCCCGGTGGACCCGAGATCGGTGAGGCGCTGGTGCGCCACCGCGACGTGGACAAGATCGCGTTCACCGGGTCCAGCGCCGTCGGGCGCCGCATCGCGACCCTCTGCGGTGAGCAGCTGAAGCGCTACAGCCTGGAGCTGGGCGGCAAGTCCGCGGCGATCATTCTCGACGACGCCGACATCGGCAAGACCGCCGCCGGGCTGAAAACCGCCGGCCTGATGAACAACGGCCAGGCGTGCGTCGCACAGACCCGCATCCTGGTCAGCGATAAGCGGCACGACGAGGTCGTCGACGCGCTGGCCGACATGATGTCGGCCCTCAACGTCGGCGATCCGTCGGACGACGCCACCGACATCGGACCCCTTGTGGCGCAACGACAACAACGCCGCGTTCAGGACTACATCAAGTCCGGACAGGCCGAAGGCGCCCGCGTCGTCCTCGGCGGCCAGGACAGCCCGTCAACGCGTGGTTGGTATGTGCAGCCGACGTTGTTCGCCGACGCCACCAACGACATGCGCATCGCCCGCGAGGAGATTTTCGGTCCGGTCTTGACCGTGCTGCGCTACCGCGATGAGGACGACGCGATCCGAATCGCCAACGAGAGCGACTACGGCCTGGCCGGTTCGGTGTGGACCTCCGACATCGCACACGGCCTGGAAATCGCGGCGGGCGTGCGCACCGGTACGTACGGCATCAACATGTACACGCTGGACATCGGCGCCCCATTCGGTGGCTTCAAGCAGTCGGGCATCGGGCGCGAGTTCGGCCCGGAGGGCCTCCACGAATACGTCGAGTTGCAGACGCTGGTATGCAAAGGACAGCTGCCGCCGCTATAACCACCGTCAGTGACCCCTGCCCATCATCGGGGCATATGGCGATTTCCGTTCGCGATATCACCGGCGATATCACAATCCGAACTCGTCCCATGGCCGCGGCCGTCGCTACGCCGTCTCCGGTCGCCACGACGGGTCGCGGCCAAGCCGCGCCAAAAGCTTTGCTTGCACGTCGCTTTCGTCAGGCACCGCGATCGGAACGCTGAACATTCGCGAGGAGCTCAAGGCCCGCGGGTCGGCAGGCAGGCCGTCGTAGAACCGCCGGCACCACGCGGAATCCAATACATCGTCCGCCCCCACCGCGCGGGCGAGATCCCACGTGTGCACCAAGACATCGCGTGTCAGGTTCGGCATCAAGCTGTACTCACGCAGCTGACTCAGCCTGCCGGATTCAACGGCCGCCGTCAGCGCGTCGTAGGTCAGTTGCCAGCGCGCCTGCGGATCGTCCCTCGGTCGGTCGGGCTTTAATCCCAAGGGGCGCAAGATGAGCACGTCGTGAAAACCGATCACGTGCTCGAGCACCGCCCGGGCATCCCACTCCTCGCATGGGGAGCGACGACCCCACCCGCCATGCGCCGATCGGACGGCTTCGCCGAACCGTCGGAGACCGCGAGATGCAGTGCGGCCACCAAATCATCGGGCACGTGCGGGCATCTGCAGGGTGAGCTCGACCGGACAGCACAGCGCGCCGTGCTGGTTGGTCACCTGGATCTCGATGTCGACGAGGCAGCGCGGCGGGTCCACCGAGGTGTCCAGTCGCTTGGCGACCGCGCGTCCCCGGCCGATCATTGTGTCGCCCGCATACACCGAGCCGGCCAGCCGCAAGGAGCGCCGCACCACCCGACTGCTCGGGCCCGCCCAGTCGGTCGCGACGCGGTCGGCGAAGCCGGCGAGGTGCATCGTGTTGACGTAGATCGTCGGATTGCCCTGGCGCTGAGCGTATTCGGGGTCGAAATGGCCCGGGAAGTAGTCCCAAGTCGCCCCCGCGTTCTCCACCACTCGCTGGTAGCTGATGTGGTCGACCACCTCGGGGAGGTCGGCGGGAACGACGATCTCGTCGAAGTGCAGGTCGCCGCCGGTCACGGGGATGCCCCGGGCGTGAAGCGGAACAACGTGTTCCGGCAGGTGGCGACCACCGTTTCGTCCTGGCGGCGGTAGGTCTCCAGCGTCTCGACGAAATGCCCCACGCCCAGCCGCGTCCGCTTCTCCGGTGACACCGACACCAGCTCTTCGACGGCGGTAAGGACGTCACCTTCAACGATGGGCACCACGAACTCGACATCGTTGGCCGCGTTGATGAACGTGGTTCCCGGCAGCGGCACTCGCAGCACCAGGGATGCCGCAGGCGGGCCCACCTGTGGCTGCCACGGCGGAGGGATCAACCACCCCATCAGCAAGGCCGGAGGCGCCAGCAGACCGCCCCATTTCCGGCGGGCGAACTCGGCGTCCCAGTACGACCGATTGCCGTCGCGGACCATCGCGGCGAACAACTGGATGCGGGCTCCGCTTACCGCCGTCGCCGCAGTGCGCGGCTCGCTTTTCGCGCCGACCATGCGCAGCGCGTCTTCATAGGTGCCGAAGGCCAGCTGGTAACTGAGGTCCGGATCCACGCGGCTCACATGACGAGCGGGTGCCGACTGGGCACCGAATCCCATTGCAGTGCACGGGAAGTGAAGTACCAGCCGCCACGCTCGTAGATCAGCGTGTCCCGGAATATCCCCGTGGCACGTAGCGTGGTGTCGCCGTACATGCTGGCGAAAAGCAAGACGACGCAACGCTGCACGGCGTTGACCCCGTCGACCCTGATCTCGTGGTCGACCGTGACCAGCCGTTGTCCGTCGCCGCCATCGAACGCCGCACGCAGATCGTCGAACGTCTCACCATCACGCTGGTAGGTGGCACCGGCGTGGCGGAACGTGGCGATCCAGCGCTCGCGATCACCCTCGGAGTATGCCCGGTTGTGCCGGGCGTTCAGATTGAGAATGGCAGCTCGGCCCGTGGCGGCCTGCAGCATTTGCTGTTCCTGATAGGACATGGTCATTTCGGTCTCCAGCCTCTCCCGGGAAACGACTGCCAACGAGCGGACGGATGTAACGGTAAAGTAACTTGCCGACTAATACGTAACATTAACGTAACTTACCGGCTAACGATATAGCCCTGAGCTTCACGATCCCACGCCTCCCGAGTCACCCCCCGCTCGCGCAACAAGTCCTTGCGTATCCGCCCGATGACCGTCTTCGGGAGTTCGCTGACGGTCTCCACGTATCGGGGCACGCAGAAGTACGGCATCCGGGCCGAGCAGAAATCGAGCAGCTCGGCGTAATCCACTGTCGCCCCCGGTCGCAACGTCACGATCACCAGAATGTCGTCTTCGCCCAACGCGCTGGGCACCCCGATCGCGGCGGCTTCCGCGACGGCGGGATGGCTCGCGACCACGGTTTCCACCTCGACCGAGGACACGTTTTCACCGCGCCGGCGAAGCGAATCCTTCCTGCGGTCGACGAACGTGAGGTTTCCCTCCGCGGTGAGCAGGCCGACGTCGCCGGTGCGAAACCATTCCGGGTGCGGAATGACCCGCATGCCTTGCGCGACATAGCCTTCGCTCATCACGTGGGGATACCGGGGCCGGCAGGCGATTTCCCCGACCGCGCCTGCGGGTAGCGGATCGCCGCCCTCGTCGACGATCCGCACGTCGAAATTCGGGTTCGGCCGGCCCGAAGTTCCCGGCACCCCTTCGTCGGCCAGGGTCTTTACGGCGATCGGAAACGCCTCGGTCATCCCGTACATCGTGACAATGCGGCAGCCGTAACGCTTTTCGATGTCGCGATAAGCCTTGGCGTCGATCGGAGCCGCCGAGATGAATCGCAGCGGCAAGTCGGCGTCACGCGGATCCGCCGGCAGGTTGTGCAACATCGACACCATCGCGCCGGCGCCGGCGAAGCCGACGGCACCGCGGGCGCGTATGTCCTCCCACACCCGGGCGGGGTGAAACGCTTGTGCCAGCACAGTCGTCGCGCCGAGCAGCATCGGGGCGAGCACGCTGGGTGCCGCGCTCAAGTGAAACAGCGGCATCGCCGTCCACAGCACCTCCCCCGCGCGCAATTCCCACGCCGAAGCGACCGTCGCGGCCACCGTGAACAGGTAATGCCAGGTCGTAGCAACCGCTTTCGACGACCCGGTGGTGCCCGACGTGTAGAAGAGACAGCCCACGTCCTCCACCGCCACGCCGACGTCTGCGACCGCACGGGAGCCACCTCGGCTCAACTCGTCGGCAAGTGAATCACCCTGCAGCACAACGGTCGGGGCGGTCTTCAACGCCCCGGCAACCTCGTCCACCCGGGGCCCGCGCTCGGCATCGGTCAGGATCACCTTGGCCTGCGACAGCCGCAGGGCGTGTAGCAGGAAATCCCCTTTGTTCGCGGCATTGACGGCGGCGCTCACCGCGCCGATACTCGCCGCACCCAACCAGAAGTAGACCCACTCCGGGCAGGTTGCGGTGAACAACGCCACGCAATCGCCGCGGCCGACGCCCAAGTCCGCGAGCACGTTGGCGGCGGCGCAGGAGCGCTGCCGCATCTGCTCGAAGGTCACGTCGACGCCGGCGATCGACATCATCACCCGGTCGGGATGTTGCTCGGCCCGCCGATCGAGCACGGCTGGGACCGTGAAACTTTCGACGCCGAAGTCGGCGGGCCCGAGAGGTCCGCTCCGGTCGGGGCTCATCGGACGGCCGATCAGGCTTTCGCGGCCGCCGGATCGGGCTCACCGTCGGCCGTGTACCCGAAGTCGGACGGCGAAGGTTGCGTGCCCGGGTAGAAACGGTGCGCCCAGCGGCGAAGCGCGGCATAGTCATGCGCCTCTTCGGGAGCCAGGTTCGGCTTCTCCAGGTACTTCATGTTCTCCCACGTGAAGAAGTCCTGCTTGATGACCTCTTGCTGCAGCGCCAGGAATTTGGCCGCGCGACCGGTCGGCGCGTCCCCGGTGTCGCCGGGCTCGCGGACGGACGCCTGCGTGTAGAAGTAATCGGTGTAGTCCTCGTCGACCGGCGTCTGCCCGGTCACCTGAACCGTGGCCACCAGCTCGCTGGGGAAGCGGACCACCCCCAGCCCCAGCGAGTAGTTGTCGTAGATGATCTTGGCGTCGACCGGCCCATTGGGGGTCAGCCAGGTAGAGGCCCGGCCGCCGCCGAAATGGGCGTTGACGGTCGCGTGCAAGTGGTAACCGGACACTTCGAACGACGCGGTGGTGGCCGGATTGGCGGCCTTGTGCACGTATTGCACGTGATACGGGTCGGCGGCGTTCTCGATGATCATCTGCGGGTGCACCTTGACCCGGTTGATCATCTGCGTGTGCGGGTGCAGTGGGTAGTACTCGTCCGTTTCCAGTTCAGGCAGCACCGGAGGCTGCCAGTACGGTGCCCGCCCGTGCCGCTCGTGCCACACGAGCACGAAGCCGTACCACTCCATGCTCGGGTACGTGCGGATGCGGACGTTGTTCTTGCACCCGATCTTGCTGTACGGGATCAGCGCGTTGCTGCCGTCACCACGCCAGCGCCAGCCATGCCATGGACAGACGATGTTCTCGCCTTCCACGGTGCCTCCGACGCCGAGGTTGGCGCCGAGGTGCTGACAGTAGGCGTCCATCACGTGCACCTGGCCGGACTCGGTGCGGAAGATGACGAGTTCCTCACCGAAGTAGTGGGCGCGCTTGACCTGACCGGTGGTCAGGTCGGAGCTGAAGGCGACGATGAACCAACCCGTCGGGAACCGATAGGTCGACAGCGCGATGCCCGCCTGTCCGAACTCGCGTTCCGAGGGATCCCCGGCCGCATCCGACGCGGGGTCAGAAATTGTGTGCGTCACGAACTCTCCATATCCCGCCCAGACCAAGGCGAGTCGAGCGCAACTTGGCCGCCCTTCACTCACCGCGGTTCGACGACAAGGTCTATTTTTACTATTTTAAGCATTGAACGTCAACGCGGCACCAGATGCGCCCGGGCAGAGCGGAGTTTCAGATGACGGCTGGGTCAGTGGATCTTTCCGATTTCGCCCTGTGGCGCAACGGATTTCCTGACGAATTGTTCACGGAGTTGCGGCGCAGCCGACCGATTTTCCGCCACGACCTGACCCCCGGTGTCGCCAGGACGGTCCAGCGCCAGTTCTGGGTGACCACCAAACACCGGCATGCGGTCCGGCTGCATCGCGATGTCGAGTCCTTCACCGCGGTCGACGGCCCGCTCATCCAGCCGGTCGGGATGTTCTCGTCGTACCCCACCATCATCAACATGGACCCGCCCGGGCTCAACAAGCGCCGCAAGCTGATCTCGAACGCGTTCAATCCGCGGGCGATCGCCAAGCTCGAGGACGGCATCCGGGCGAGGGCCGCGCGCATGATCGACCGCCTGCTGGTCGAGGGCGGCGGCGATTGGATCGAGGACGTCGCGGACGCCCTGCCGATGACGGTCATCGGCGACATCATCGGCATACCGGAAGACGACCGGCCCCGCATCTTCGACGGCCTGGACCGGATATTGAAGGCCAACTCACCGGAGGTGCAGCTGAGCCGGCAGGACGAAACCGACCTCTACGCCAACATCTTCGGGTACGCGATGGACCTCACCGCGGAGAAGCGACGCAATCCCACCGACGACATCTGGAGCACGTTGGCCACCGCGGTGATCACCGGCGAAGACGGTGATCACTTCAGCTTGCCACCTCACGAACTCGAATTCTTCTTCTTCGTGCTGGCGTTCGCCGGCAGCGACACCACCAAGAATGCACTGGCCATCGGGCTACAGGCGTTTGTGGCGAACCCGGAGCAGATCGAGCGCTATCGCGAGCAGGAAGCGCTGCGACCCAGCGCCATCGAGGAAGTGTTGCGCTGGGCGTCACCGGTCGCGTACTGGACGCGCACCGCGAAGGTCGACGTCGAGATGGACGGCCAGCGCATAGCGAAGGGCGAACGGGTGGTGTCGATGCTGCGTTCGGCCAACCGCGACGAGGAGGTCTTCGAATCACCGTTCACCTTCGACATCGGTCGTCAGCCGAACCCCCAGGTGGCCTTCGGCGGCGGCGGACCCCATCACTGCCTGGGCGCCATGCTGGCGCGCGCCGAACTGCGGGCGGTGTTCGACGAACTCTTGCTGCGTTGCGACGACATCGCCCTCGGCCCGGCGAAAGTGGCTTACCCGAACCTGACCACGAACATGTCGATCTACGACGAAATGCCGATCTCGCTGGCCGGACGGTCGACCTGACTAGGCGCCGATCCCTCAGTCGATCAGCCGCAGCGCGGCCTTGGGGCACTGGTCCACCGCGGCGCGCACGTCGATCTCCAGGCGCGGGGGCACGGGCCCGTCCGCGATCTGCACCACGTCCTCGTCCCCCAGCTCGAAGACATCCGGTGCCAGCGATTCGCAGAAGCCGTTGGCCTCACAAAGGTTTTCGTCAACTGTCACGCGCATCAGTTGCCCTCCACTTCTCTACAGGCCCTTGGGTCGGGTCCCGATCACCCCGCTGGTTGCGAGGCGCGTCAGTTCTTCGTCGGTCAGCCCGCACCGCTCGCGCAGTATCTCTTCATTGTGCTCGCCCAGCCGCGGCGGTGGCCGCAGCAGCCATCTGTCCTGGCCGGCCAGCTGGGCGAACGGCGGGCACGGATAGAGACCCGCGCCGGTGCTGGGGTGGTCGAGGGTCTCCAAGAATCCCCGGTGACGCAGTTGGGGATTCTCGACGACCAACGACGGCGACACCACCGGCGCGGCGGGGATGCCGGCGGCCGCCAATCGCTCCACCGTCGAGTCGAGGGGTTGGCGCGCGAACCAGTCCGCGAGCCGGCGATCGACGTCGTCGCCCCGCCGTCGCCGCCCGGCGACGGTGGACAGCTCCTCGTCGCACCACGCCGGTCGATCCATCACCTCGACCAGGGCACGCCAGTGCCGGTCGTCGCGCACGGTGACCGCTATCCAGTCGTCGTCCCCCGCACACCGGTAGATGTTTTGGATCGAGTCGCCGTGACCGCGGTTGCCGCGCCGGGTCAGCGTTATCCCGAAGACCTCGGATTCGATCGCCTGTATCGCGGTCGCGTTGAGCACCGTCTCGAGCATCGGCAGCTCGAGTTGCTGTCCCGATCCGGTGCGTTCGGCGAAGTCCAGCGCGGCCAGCACGGCGAACGCGGCGTGCACACCGGCCAGCGGATCGCAAGCCCCGCGCGGTGTGACCGGCGCGGTCTCGGGCAGCCCGGTCACCCAGGCCAGGCCGGCGAGCTGCTCCATGGTGGGAGCGAATCCGACGCGATCCCGCCATGGCCCATCCAGTCCGAACGCGGGCATCCGGGCGACGACGAGCTTGGGGTTGACGTTGAGCAGCACGTCGGCGGTCAGGCCGAACTGGTCCATCACCCGCGGGGAGAAGTTCTCGATCACCACGTCGGCGCCGGCGGCCAGCTCGGTGAACAGGCGGCGCCCGTCTTCGGAACCCAAATCCAGTGTGACGGAACGCTTGTTGGTGTTCATGGCGTGGAAGACCCAGCCGTACTCCCACCAATCGTGGACGTCGGTGCGCATGCCGCCCGAGTATCGGATGCCGTCCGGTCGCTGTATCGACTCCACCTTGACGACGTCGGCGCCGAACGCGGCCAGCAGATGGGTGGCCGCGGGACCCGCCCAGAACGCGGTCAGGTCGACGATGCGCACACCGGCCAGGGGCAGCCCTGTCTGCGTCGCGCTCCTCGTGGATTCGCTTGGCGACCAGAGGGTTTCGTCATTGGCCTCACCGAGAGCGGGGGTCGGCCGCGGCGGGGTGGGAGCGCATGCCGACATCAACCAGGGAGGCCGGGGCTGGTGAAAGCCGGCGGGGTTTTCGACGAATGCCCCGCGCTCGGTGACGTATTCCATCTCCCTGATCGTGGAGCCGTTGCCAAGCGCGGCGATGGGCAACCGGAACAGTTGGCCCAGTTCGACGATTTCCCCGACGGTGCGTTCGGCCAGCCACGGGCCGATCTGTTCGCGGATCAGGTCGCGGTAGGCCCACCGGCCGATCTGGAAGCGGAGTTGTTCGATCTCTTCGAGCTGCGGGCATTCGACCATGGCGACGAAGTCGAGCCATTGCTGGCCGGTGACCATGGTGATCCCAACGTAGCCGTCCTTGGCGGGCTCGATCGATGGCACTTCGAGCGTGCGGCGGATGGGTGGCACCCGCAGCAGCTGGGAGTGCAGCCATTCGCTGCTCTGCATCGCGGTCAACGCCTCGAGCATGGAGAGATCGAGGTGCTCACCGGGGCCACCGCGCTCGACGCGGCGGCGCACGGCCAGTGCGCCGAATGCGGCGTAGACGCCGCCCATGTACTCCCCCAAGTCGCCGCCGATCGAGATGGGCGGTCCCGCCGGATCGCCGCGGAAGCCGGGCGAGCCCGCCCACGCCTGCAGGGTGAACTCGCTGGCGGCACGGTCGGCGTACGGTCCGGTCCAGCCGAAGTCGGAGATCGTGACGATGATTGCGCGCGGACAGTCCGCCAGCAGCCGCTGCGGGTCAACGCCCAACGCGGCGGCCTGCTCCCGGCCGGCGGTGACCACCACCACGTCCGCGGCGGACAGTTCGGCGGCGAAGCGCTCGGCATCGGGCGGATAAGTCACGCTGCGCTTGCCGGCATTGAGGTAGGCGAAGAACGGCGAGCTCTCCCCATCCGGCATCGGCGAGCCCGTCGCGGAGTATCGTCGGAGCCAATCTCCTTGCGGCGGTTCAATTTTGCACACTTGGGCCCCGGCATCGACCAGCAGCTTTCCGCAGTAACTGCCGGCGATCCGATCACTGATCTCGACGACACGCAGGTCGTGCAGCGGTGTGGGCCGGCCGTCGAACCGCTCGCTCACTTACACCCGCCCTCCCGATCGACGCGCGATCGAAGAAGCTATTTATACCATTACTGCTAAAATAGCTAAGCCAGCGAGTTGCTATGCATCGAGGATCGGATGACCGCCTTGGGAATTGGGAGCGACGCCCGTCGCCGATTGTCGGCGCCGCGGATCGCAGAAATCGTAGCCGACGAGTTGCGCCGCCAGATCATCAACGGTGACCTCGCCGACGGCGATCTGTTGCCGCGGCAAGAGGTGCTCGTCGAGCAGTTCAACGTGAGTCTGGTTTCCCTGCGCGAAGCGCTTCGCATCCTGGAGACCGAGGGCCTGGTTTCGGTGCGGCGGGGCAACCGTGGTGGCGCCGTCGTCCATGCCCCTGCGAAGACCAGTGCCGCGTACATGCTCGGGCTGCTACTGCAGAGCGAGTCCGTAGCGGTCGCCGACCTTGGCATGGCGTTGCAGGAACTCGAGCCCGCGTGCGCCGCGCTGGCCGCCCGGCGCCCGGACCGGGCGGACACCTTGGTCCCGGAGCTCAACCGGGTCAACGACTCCATGGCCGAGAACATCGAGGACGGCGGGCTGTTCACCGAAATCGGCCGTGAATTCCACGATCTCGTGGTCCGCGGCTGCGGAAACCACACCATCATCGCGGTGGTCGGCAGCTTGGAGACGCTGTGGACCAGCCACGAACAACAGTGGGCAGACGAGAGCGCGGCGAGGGGGACCTATCCCTCATTGGCGCAGCGCCGCGCCGTGCTCAGCACGCACGTCAAGCTGACCGAGACCATCGCGGAGGGCGACGTCGACCGGGCGCGCCGCATCGCGGGTCGCCATCTCGCCGACACCCAGACGTACGTGCTCTCCGGTCGGCACGATCAACGAATTCACGCGCTGTCGCCGCAGGCGCTGTCGCGGACGCGGGATTTCCGTCAAACCTGAGAGGCAGCCCGTGAGAACCGCATTGGTCACCGGCGGCAGCGGCGGGATCGGCAAAGGGTGTGGTCGAAAGTTGGCCGAGTTGGGTTACGACGTGGTGCTGGCGGCGCGTCGCGAGGCCCCGTTGCGCGCGGCGGCCGAGGAGATCGGCGCGCGCCACCTCGTGGCCGATGCCTCGGACCCGGACGGATTTGCGGCTGCGACAAGCGCATTGGAGAGAATCGACCTCGTTGTCCACGCCGCCGGCACGCTGGGCGGAACCTACGCGCGCAAGCAGACGTTCGAGCAGTGGCGGACCATCATCTCGGCCAATCTGGATTCGTGCTTCGTGGTGACCGCCGCAGCCCTGCCCAGGATGCGGGCGGGCTCGCGGTTCGTGTTCATCTCCTCGTCGGCGGCGCACGAACCGATGATGGCGCGGACCGCCTACTCGGCATCCAAAGCCGGCATGAACGCGTTCGCCCGGGCCTTGGCCCTCGAAGTCGATCGTGACGGCATCAGCGTCCACATCGTCACCCCCGGCCCGGTGGAAACCGAGATGCTTTCCGATGTTCCCTTCGAGATGTACGCCATCCAGGTCTCCGATGTGGCGGACGCGGTGGCCTGGTTGGACACCGTCGACCCATCGGTCGACCTGCCGGAGATCCGGCTCAGCGCGGTCCAGCGCGGACCGTTCGCCCGGCCGCCGGTCGTTCCCACGGAAGCGCGGCGGCGCGCGGCGCAACGGGGTTGACGGCTACCGCGGCGGAAACGCCTTGATCACCGTTTCACCGAACTCGTGCAGCGAATCGGGCACGGCGAAATCGGCGAACCACACGTAGAACCGCTCGACGCGCTGCGCCGCTAGCCCGGTGAAGTGGCCGATGAGCTCGTCGGCATCCCCGCAGACCAGCCCCGCGCCCAGGTTGCCGAATCGCCGCGTGCTCACCTCGCGCACCGTATCGGGGTCGGTACCTGATCGTACGAACCCCACCATCTGCTGGACCGACATCCGGGCCGTCCCCGCGGCGGGGGCCAGGATGGGCAACTTGTCGAGGTGGTTCGCCGGCAGGTTCCACCAATCCGCGTGTCTGCGAACGAGTTCCATCATCCGAGGGCCGGTGCCACCCAGGACCAGCGGGATCGGATGAGACCTCGGCGGGGCCTGCGGAGCCGGGCCGCCGCCCGGATCGTCACCCCAGTATTGCTTGATCAACTCGAGGTGCCGCCCGAGCTGCTCGACCCGGGCCACCGCGTCCTGCCGGCCGACATCGAATCGGGTGAACTCCGCGGGCCAGGACCCCGCACCGAGGCCCAAATCGAACCTGCCCCCCGACGCGTCCGACAGGGTGACGGCTTGTTTGGCCAGCACGGCGGGGTGGCGGAAGGCGTCACAAAGGACCAGATGGCCGATTCGCAGCCGTTCCGTCTTGGCCGCCACCCAGCTCGCAATGCCCATTGCCTCCCAAATGCTTTCATCGGGCAGCCCGGGCGCCTCGAGGTGATCGATGAATGCCATGCCGTCGAAGCCGCTGGCCTCGGCGTGACGTGCCCGCTCCACGATGTCGGCCGCCGACAGCCGCACCTGCGGCAAGAACAAATACCACTCGACCATGGCCCACCTAAGCGTTTGTTCCGGTGCGATTGCGCACAAGGCCGCTAGTTTACTATTTTTATTATGTTAGGGGTCTTATGGATGTCGGACTGAATTCGGAGCAGTTGTCGCTGCGCGACACGGCGCGCGATGTCCTACGCACCGAGTGCCCGCCCGACTCCGCGCGCCAAGCGATGACGGATCCGGAGCGGTGGCGCACCCTATGGAAGACAGTCGTCGATCTCGGTTGGACGGAACTGGCCGCGCCCGGGGCCGGCGACTACGGACCGGTCGAGCTCGCGGTAGTGCTCGAGGAGTGCGGTGCCGCCATCGCGCCCATCCCCTTGTTGAGCAGTGTCGGCCTGGCCGCGGGCGCGTTGCGGGGCACGGGCCTCGACGCAGTTCTCGACGACATCGCCGGCGGGGCCGTCGCCACCCTGGCCGTGCACGCCAGGGGATCTCGGCTGCCGGGGGCGCCGATGACCCTGCGCGGGGGACGCCTGCGCGGGCGCGCGGTCGCGGTCCCCAACCTGACCCGCTCCGAGTTGCTCGTCACGCTGGCGCGCGCCGACGGTGGCGCCAGTGGCCCCGACGGCACGGTGGTGGTGGTCGCGCGCTGCGGCGACGGGGTGGCGGTGATCTCGGGCGAGTCGACCGATCCCGCGCAGCCGCTGGCGGACGTCGAGGTCGACGCGGAGCCGTTGGCTGCTGCGCCCGTCGACCTCGACAGCGCGTTGACGGCGCCGTTGATGGCCGCGGCAGCCGACTTGGTGGGCACCGCGAGCGCAGCCTTGCACCGCGCCGTTGAGCACGCGAAGACTCGCCGCCAGTTCGGCACCCCGATCGGCGCGTTCCAGGGGATCAAGCACGCGCTCGCCGACAACTATGTCGGCCTGGAGCGCGCCCGCAGCCTCACCTACGCCGCGGCCGCCCGGCTCGGCGATCCGGCCACGACGCCCGCGGACGCCTGGACCACAGCGGCGCTCGCCAAGGCGGCGGCCGGCGATGCGGCCGCCAATTGTGCGAGAACCGCGGTGCAAGTGCACGGGGCGCTCGGGCAGACCTGGGAGCACGACGCCCACCTCTATGTCCGCCACGCCTGGCAGGCCGCCGCGATGCTGGGAGACAGCCGCGCGCTCTATCACGAGGTCGGCCGCCGTTTCGCTGGAGGCGCGGCATGAGCGCGGTGGTCGACGAATTCGGGGCGTGGCTGACGGAGTTTCTGCCGAAGGACTACTACGAGAATTATCGCGATTATCGCTGGGATCTGGGGCTGCGGCGCGATTACCAGCGAGCTGCCTTCGAGGCCGGATGGATACAACCGACCTGGCCGCGCGAGCACGGCGGCCGATCGCTGGGTCTGCGCGATGCCATGGAGGTCCGGCTCGAGGGGGCGCTGCGGTCCGCGCCCAAGCTGCCCAACATCGCGGGCCCCAACGTCGCCGCACCCGGCATCCGTCAATTCGGCACCGCCGCCCAGATCGACCGCCTCCTGGCTCCCCTGCTGCGCGGTGACGAATGGTGGGCGCTGGGCATGTCCGAACCGGAAGCCGGATCCGATTTCGCCGGCCTGCGCACACGCGCCGAACGCGACGGAGACGTGTTTCGGGTCAACGGTCACAAGATCTGGACCACCCAGGCCCACGAGTCGCGCTGGTGCACCCTGTATGCCCGCACCGATCCGGTGGCGCCGAAGCACCGGGGCATTTCCTGCTTGATCCTCGACCTGCATTCGCCGGGGGTGCGGATCGAGCCCATCCGGATGGCGTCGATCTCCGACGAGACATTCTGCGAGGTCTTCCTCGACGATGTCGAAGTTCCGATGGAAAACCTGCTGGGCCCGCTGCACGGTGGGTGGAACGTCGCGCTGTCGTCGTTGCACCACGAACGCCAGATGATCTGGATCATGAACTGGGTCGAGATCAAGCGTGGACTCGAGTCGGTACGCAGGGCGCAGCCGACCGCCGATATCTGCACCGAGCTCGGTTCGCTGCTGGCCGATGCCGAAGCGTTGCGGGCCACCGGATACCGCGCCCTGGGCAACGAATTGGCGGGACGTCCGAGTCCAGAAGCAGACACCATGAAGCTGCTGGGATCGATTACTTTGCAACGGGTTTGGGAGCTCGCCGCCGTTACCGAGGGAACGCAGTCGCTCACCGACCCGGATCTGCTCTTCGAACGCCAGGACGCGCTGGCCGCGACCATCTACGGCGGAACATCGGAGGTCCAGCGCAACATCATCGCCGAGCGGTTGCTCGGGCTGCCGAAGGGATGACGACGATGGATTACGACCTCGGCGACGACGCCGCACAACTGCGAAACCACCTGCGCGAGCTGGTGTCCAACCACATCCCCGCCGACTTCCTGGGCGCCTGCACCGAGAACCCGCAGGATCTCGCCACCACCGAGACGTTCTGCAAATTGCTGGCCGCCGAGGGCCTCCTGGCGCTGGCGTGGCCGAAAGAGCATGGCGGCGGCGGTGGTTCGGTGTGGCAGCAGACGGTGCTGCGCGAGGAGATGTGGGCCCAGCACGAGCCACGCGGTCCCCAATACATGGGAATCAATTGGGTGGGCCCGGCCCTGATGCGCTACGGAACGGCCGAACAGAAGGCCAAGCACCTGGCCGCCATCGCCGCCGGCGACGTGATCTGGTGTCAGGGCTTTTCCGAGCCGGAGGCCGGTACCGACCTCGCCTCGTTGCGTACCCGCGCCGTCCCGGACGGGGACGGCTGGCGCATCACCGGACAGAAGGTGTGGACGTCGTACGCGCTGATGGCGTCCTGGTGTGTGCTGGCGGCCTGCACCGATCCCGAGGCCCCAAAGCCCAAGCGGCTCACGCTCTTTCTGATTCCGATGGACCGGCCCGGCTTCACCGTCCGGCCTATCGGGTCGATGCTGGGGCCGCATCACCTCAACGAGATGTTCCTCGACGACGTGCAGGCGTTCCCCGGTGATGTTCTCGGCGAGGTCGGCGACGGCTGGCGGGTCATGCGCGAGGCGCTGGCATTCGAGCGCGTGGGCATCGCCCGCTACGCCCGCTGCGAATCGTTGCTCGACCGGATGTGCACCCAGCTCGGCGATGACTGGGACGGGCTGCCCGAATCGCTTCGCTCGCGGTGGGTGCGGGCGCTGGTCGATCTACGGGTCGCCCGGTTGCTGGCCTACCGAGCCGTGTCGCTGCAGGACGACCCGGCGGCGGGCGCGGCGGCCAGTGCAGCCCGCATCGCCACCACGACGTGTGACCAGCAGGTCGCCGAGCTACTTTTCGACGTGCTGGGCCCCGTCGCGCTGGACAGCGGCGCGAGTGCCGCGCTGCACGGGGCGATCGAAGACCATTGGCGTTACGCACAGGCCGCCACCGTGGCATCGGGCACCATCGAAGTGCAGAAGATGTTGGTGGCCCGGGACGTATTGGGAGAGCACCGGTGAAAACTGATCTGCCACAAGACATCAGCGACTTCGCTGCCGTCGCCGCCAAGCGGTTGGGCCGGCTGGGCGGGCCACCGGCGGCGCTGCGCGCCGAAACCGACGACAGCATCCGGGACGCGGCGCGGGGTTCCCTCGGCGAGGTTGGCGCGTTCGAGCTCGATGTCCGCTCGGCGCCCGACGACCTGCTCGCCGCAGCCGTGCTGTGCCGCGCCGCCGGCGCGACCGTGCTGCCCTATCCCCTCGTCGAGGAGTTGCTGGCTATTGACGGCGCCCGCCTTGCCCTGATCGATCCTGGGGCGCCGCGCATCGACCATGGCGACCTGCCCGGCGACTGGATCGCCGCCGACCTGGACGGCACCCGGTACCACCCGCGGCCGGCTGCGCGGACCAACGCCAAGCTCGGCCCGTTCCTGGTGCCCGCATCCCTCGGCGGACCCGACGGAACCGTTCCGCCCGCCGACGTTAACCTTCACCTCGTGCTGGGGTCATGGCGGATTCTGGGATCGGTGCAGCAGGCGCTGCAGATCGTCACCGATCACGTGCGCGCCCGGGTTCAGTTCGGTAAGCCACTCGCGGATTTTCAGGCCGTCCGGTTCGCCGTGGCGGAAGCCGCGGTGGCGGTGCGCGGACTATACGAATTGGCGAAATTCACCGTCTGCCGTCCGGAATCGCTACCGATAGAGGTTCGTTCGGCCGACGCGCTCGTCCTTCGGCTCAAGGCGTCCGACACCGCAAGGCAGGTGCTACGCACCTCGCACCAACTGCTCGGCGCACTGGGCTTCTGCGATGAGTCCGATGTCAGCGTGCTCGACCGGCATACCCAGCCGCTGATCCGGCTGCCCCTTAGCGCCGAGGCGCTCGCCTTGCGGCTGATCCCGGGCGTCCCCGACGGCTCCTTCGAGACACTGTTCAGCGGGCCGGTATCGGCGTGAGCGAGCCCGCCGCGGCCGAAGTGGCAGCCAACCCGTTAGCGGACGGAATCCCGTTCGGAACCAAACTTCACCAGCTCGCCGAACAGCGTCGCGACGACATCGGGGTGACGCTGGTCGCCCTCGATGGCACCGCGCAGTCGCTGACATTCGGTGAACTCGACGCCCGCGCCAACCAGTGGGGCCGGGCGCTGGCCGCCCACGGAGCCGAGTCCGGTTCCCTTGTCGCGCTGGCAATCCCGAATTCGATCCACCTGGTGCTGGCCACGCTGGGATGCTGGAAGATCGGCGCCGTTCCGGTTCCCATGCATTGGGACCTGCCGGAGTGGGAGCGTGACAGGGTGCGCGAGGTGATCAACCCCGCGGTCGTCGTGGACGAGGCGAGTCGGTGGCGCCTCGAGGCGCGGGCGGCGGCCGAGTCCGACAGCGCGCTGCCCGAAGCGGTCTCCCCCAACGTGAATGGCATCTGCAGCAGCGGTTCGACCGGCGTGCCGAAGGTGATCCTGAGCCTGGCGCCATCGCTGTGGACGCCACAGCACGGCGAGCCGTTCCTGGCGAACTGGACGCCGGTGGCTCAGCCGCAGACCATCATGGTGCCCGCGCCGATGTATCACACCAACGGCTTCGCCACCTTCTTCTTCCTGCTGGCCGGCGACCGTCTGGTGGTGCTGGAAAAGTTCGATGCCGCACTGGTTTTAGATGTGATCGAACGTTTCAAGATCACCAACTTCACCGCCACGCCGACAATGCTGGCGCGCATCGCGGCCCGGCCGGACGTCCGGGAGCGGGACCTGTCCAGCATCGTGTTCATCCTGCAAGGCGCCGCCGTGATGCCGCCGTCGCTCATGCATACCTGGTTCGAACTGCTGAGCCCGCAGCAGATCGTGTCGGCATACGGCATGACCGAAAACCTCGGGCTCACCGCCTTGCGCGGTGACGAGTGGCTCGCCCACCCGGGTAGTGTCGGCCGCGGCTTCCGCGATACCGAGATCCGGATTCTCGACGCCGGAACGAGACAGCTTGGCCCTGGTGAACACGGCGAGATCTACCTGCGTGCACCGATGAGCGCGGGATCCCGCTATGTGGGCGGCGCGGCGCCACTGCCGTCCACCGAGGATGGCTTCCGTTCCGCCGGCGACATCGGCTACCTGGACGAGGATGGCTACCTCTATATCGTCGACCGCCGAGTCGACATGATCGTCACCGGCGGCGCGAATGTCTTTCCGGCGGAAGTGGAATCGGCATTGGCGGGTCACCCCGGGATCGCCGACGTCGTCGTCATCGGCCTCGCCGACCCGCAATGGGGACGCCGAGTGCACGCGGTGGTGCAGCTCGCCGACGGCGTGGCGCTCACCGAGGAGCAGGTGATCGAGTACGCCAAGAGCCGGCTCGCCCACTACAAGGCGCCCAAGACCGTCGAGTTCGTCGACGCGATTCCCCGCACCGCGGCGACCAAGGTCAATCGTTCGGCGATGATCGAGGCGCGGGGCGGCTGAGGGCCGAAAGTCAGCCCACGGTCGCGATCCCGGCGTTGGATATCGTGAACCCGCGACCCGAGGTCACAGTGCACGTCACGCCGTCTGTCTCCGACCGGCAGCTGAACGGGCCTGCTCCCATCGTCTGCCCGTAACTGAGGATCGGCGTGCCCTCCGCCGGATTGGCCAGACAGCGCTCGCCCGCGCAGCGGGACAGGGCGCCCGCGGGGTCCATACTCACCGACGCCGGTGGCGAGATAGTGAAGCAGAACGCCGCATCGGGGATGCCGTGCCGTTGGTAATCAATTTCGCAGCTGATGTTGCGCGACGGGGACAGGAAAGCCACGTAGTTGTCCTGATCGGCGGCGGCCATCGGCGTGAACACCTGCGGCGCAAGAACGGTACCGGCGCCGCCCAGTACGGTTGCCGCGGCTGTCAGCGCTTTTTTCAACACATGCTCACCGTGCCATAGTTCTGCCCCAGCCACACCCTAACCACTCACGACCTCGAAAGCCGTTGCCGGCTTTGTCAACCCGCCGACGGCGCCGAGGCTCGCTCCATTTCCCGGGCGCGCTTGAGCATGGTTTTTGCGGCTCGCATCGACAACGCCGGCGAAAGCCGCTCGAGGTACCAAAACGCCTTCCACCACCCGGGCACCACGATGATCGCGTCTCCGCGCAATACGGCACGAAGGGCGCGCTCGGCGAATTTCTCGGGCGCAAGGGGGTGCATCCGCTCCCACATTTTCAGGATTTCCTCGTTGCTGAACCCTGCCATATCGGTGCGTCCGTACTTGCCGCCGGTAAGGATCGGGGTCCGGATCACGCCAGGGCAGAGCACCGAGACCTGCACCCCGTGGCGCTCGGCCTCCAGCCGTAACGATTTCGACAGCGCGACGACGGCGTGTTTGGTCGCGGTGTAGCTTGCCTGGCCCGCAGTCGTCATGAGACCGGCCATGGAGGCCGTGTTGACGATATGCCCGGAGTGCTGCCGGATCATGATCGGATACACCGCTTGGATACCGTGCACGACACCGCGCAGGTTCACATCGAAGACGTCGTTCCAGTCGTCAAGCGTGTACTTGTCGACCTCGCCGGCGACTCCGATGCCGGCATTGTTGAACAGGTAGTCGATCCGCCCTGACTGCTGCACCGCCTCAGCGACGGCGCGCTCAAACGATGGGTAGTCGCGCACATCGAGCTCGATCGCGTGCGCCTTACCCCCGCCGCTGTTGAGGCGCTCTGCGAACTCACGTGCGGGACCGATCTGCCGATCGGCGATCCAAACCTCGGCGCCCCCGGCGACCAGCTCGGCGGTCAATGCCGCGCCGATGCCGGACGCGCCGCCGGTGACGAATGCAACCTTTCCGGATACGCTCGCTGCCATTCCAGCAGCCTAAACCCTGAATCCTGGCTGGTAGAGCAGATTCTGGCAGCAAAGCCGTCGACACGGCGCGCCACGCCGGCGCCGCGGCCCTCAACCATGTGTCGCCCGGAATCTCCGGTTTCTCGGATACGCGGTGAGCCCACGGTAACCTCATTCTCATAGCGCGCACCGCGCCGCGGAAGGGGACGAATCGCTCATGACCGACCTTGGCGACGACGTCGAAGTGACGCGCGGTGACCGCTTCATCAAGACCGCAGTCGAGATATTGGGCGAAACCGGGCGCACCGACTTCACCGTGCAGGAAGTCGTCGCCCGCTCCAAAACATCGCTGCGCGCCTTCTACCAGCATTTCAGCAGCAAGGACGAGTTGCTGCTCGCGCTGTTCGATCGGACCATCGCCCAATCGGTGCAAACCTGGCGGACGGAGACCGACGGGCTGGACAGCACCGCGGCACTGAAGCTGGTCATCGACCGCATCAGCCAGCAACCGGAATCGAGCACCCAAGACAGCCTCAATCGCGCGCTGACCCTCTACAACCAACATCTGGCCGAGACCCGTCCCCGCGACTACGCCCGGGTGCTCTCACCCCTGCATCGACTCATTCGCGGCATCGTGGGCCAGGGCATCACCGAGGGCGTCTTCAACCCTGGAGTGGACGTCGGTGCGGCGGCCGCCATCGTCATGCAGACGGTGATGGGGGCACAGCGATTGCATTGGCTGGGAACGGAATTGAACGGAGCTCCGGTCGACGTCGGTCAACTGTATGACTTCTGCAGTCGCGCCCTGGGCATCCGGGACGGCGACGAAGAATCGAACACGCCGTCGTTAAGCGAACTGTTCGCCCAGATCGGCATGAGGCCGGGAACCCACGATGGCGAATTCGCGATGACGATGCCGGTCAGCCCGGCCGTCGTGAATACTTCCGGCGCACTGCAGGGCGGCCTGATCGCAACCCTCGTCGACGTGGCGGGCGGTCAGTTCGGGCTGGACTACCTGCAGCCGGACACCACGATGACGACGGCGGACCTCTTCATCCGTTACCTGCGCCCGATCCGGCAGGGCTCGGCCGTCGCGGTGCCCCGGATGCTGCGGTCCGGGCGGCGGGCGATGGTGATGCAGGTCGACATCTACGGCGAAGCCGACGACGAGCTCGCCGCGACCGCGACGGTGAATTTCGCCGTCATCAACGGAGCGACGCCGAACCTTCCCAACTGGCCGGACGCCTAGCCGGCGACGACGAGCGGAATAGGGCGCTACACGCGACGGGGCCGAAGTGGTAACGTCATTACCACCTATAGAGAACCCGAGTACTTCCGCAAGGAGATCGCCATGCCGTCTCGCGAACTTTCCTTTCCCGTGTTCGACGCGGACAACCACATGTACGAGCCGCAGGAGGCGCTGACCAAGTTCCTGCCGGAGAACCGCAAACGCGTCATCGACTACGTGCAGGTGCGCGGCCGGACCAAGATCGTGGTGCGCGGGCACATCAGCGAGTACATCCCCAACCCCACCTTCGAGGTGGTGGCACGCCCCGGCGCCCAGGAGGACTATTTCCGCAACGGCGCGCAGGGCAAGAGCTACCGCGAGATCCTGGGTGAGCCCATGAAGGCCATCCCCGCCTTCCGCGAACCCGGCGCGCGGCTGGAGGTGATGGACGAACTCGGCATCGACTACGCCCTGATGTTCCCGACCCTGGCCAGCCTGGTCGAGGAGCGCATGAAGGACGACCCGGAGATGACCCACGACGTCATCCACGCGCTGAACCAGTGGATGCATGAGCAGTGGTCGTTCAACTACAAGGACCGCATCTTCGCCACCCCGGTGATCACCCTGCCCATCGTCGAGCGGGCGCTCGAAGAACTCGAATGGTGCCTGGAGCGCGGCGCCCGCACCGTGCTGGTCCGCCCGGCGCCGGTGCCCGGCTATAAGGGCAGCCGGTCGTTCGGCCTCGAAGAATTCGACCCGTTCTGGCAGGCGTGCATCAAAGCCGAGATTCCGGTATCGATGCACGCCTCGGACAGTGGTTATTCAGAGTTCGCCAACGTGTGGGAACCAGGCGACGAGTTCCTGCCGTTCAAACCGACCGCCTTCCGCAGCTTCGCGATGGGCCATCGGCCGATCCTGGACGCGATGGGTGCGCTGGTCTGCCACGGCGCTTTGTCCCGCAACCCGGAGCTGCGGATCCTGTCGATCGAAAACGGCGCCGACTGGGTGCCAGACCTTTTCAAGGGCCTCAAGGGGGTCTACAAGAAGATGCCGCAGTCGTTCAGCGAGGACCCCATCGAGGCGTTCAAGCGCTGCGTCTACATCACGCCGTTCTGGGAGGACCGGTTCACCGAGATCGTCAAGATGGTCGGCACGGACCGAGTGCTTTTCGGCTCCGACTGGCCGCACCCCGAAGGCCTGAAGGACCCCATCTCGTTCGTTGACGAGCTCACCGACTTCGACGAGGCGGACATCGCCAAGATCATGGGCGGCAACCTGATGAAGCTGATGAAGGTTTCTGCGCCGGCCAAGAAGCCAGTCTCCGCCTAGGGAGCGACAACAGACATCCGACGACCGCCCGAAAATCGGGCAGCGCCACGAAGGTGGCTGATTTGTGGCGCTTCTCTCTTAGAGGCGCCCTAGGCACGTCATAGCTGGTGCGCAAGCACGAGCTACATCGCCTCCTTGATTCCTCGTCGGATCAGCCAGACATTCGCCGGCCAGGCCGTCGCGAACCCGATGACCATCCCGATCTGCATCAGAAACCAGTACGCGGCCGTATCCGGGTGCAGGGGTGATGGAAAGAGAGCGAAAGACATCACGGCCATCCAACCGAACAGGCCAACTTCGAATGCGGTGAGCGACAAGACGTCAGCCTTGGCCGCCGCGACCATGCCTTTACGGAAGCTCAGCCCGCGCATGGGGGCGATCGCGAAATACTGGAACAACACGCCCAACGCCAGGGCTGCGGCATAGTCGCCGATGTATTCGGGTAATAACGCGCGCCCAAACAGCTCCAAGCCGAGTGCGAAAACGGTGAATTCGGCGATGATGTCGCCGAGCGTGCATCCCGCGCCGCAGTGGCTTACCCCGATGGCGGTGGTAGCCCAGTTGGGCTTATCGGGCGGTCGGTCGAGGTCGTGCTCGCTTAACCAGCGACGGCTGTTCGGACGGCCGTATCGCCAATACATCCACAGCGCTGCGGGCCCGAAGTACAGCGCGGTGACCGGCCAGACGGCCTCCATGATGCCCATCCGCTGTCGGTAGCCGCGAACGTAGATGTCGCCGAGGACCACGACCGCTACTGCGACGCCCACGGCCAGGGATGCCCATGAAACGGCAGTCAACCAGGTAGGCGGAACCATCACGAATCACCTCGCGGCGGGTTTCGCGTTTGCGCGCCGTCTGGGTCCTCGAATACCGAGACCACCCCTTTGGTCTCGAACAGGGCGAGGTGGACGTCGGTAGGTGTTCGATACCCGTGCTGGCGCAAAATGGCATCCATGTCCGCGTGAGTGAGTCTGCAACGAAACAGGTTCCGCTCGTCGAGTTGCCCGTCGCGGATGAGCACCCTCACCGGCGGGTCAACGACTCTGCGCACCCATGGGATAAACCGTAGGCGCGCGACGACGTCGTGCGCCGCGATCAATGTGAGTAGCGCCGCCGCTCCGGTCAGCCATGACGTCCCGGCAGCCGTCGCCGTGCGACCGACGATGGCCCCCACCGCAACTGCGGTGACCCAATCGAAAGGCGTGAATTCGGCGATGGTTCGCCGCAGCGTTAGCCGGAAAGCCGCTGCGGCGGTGAGGAACAGCGCTAACGCCTTGACTGCCGCGTACAGCGCTGGCCGCCAACCGTTGTATAACTCGAATAAAAGGCCGTGCATCACGTTCACCCGTTTCACTCTATGTCTGCGCGCACATAACCGAACCACGTCAGGATCGCGAAGCCGATGTAGCACACCAGGAAGATCCATAGAGCCGGCGTCTCGGTGCGAGCGGTCAAGTAGGACTGCCGCAGCACAATGTCGATGGCGAAGCCGCCGAATGCCCCGACCGAATCGGCGAAGCCGACCATCGCTCCCCCAACGTTTTTCGACCACTGCTTGCGTTCGTCGTCGCTGAGGTCTAACGATCGGCTACGAGCCTCGAACACCGATGGGATCATTTTATAGATCGATCCGTTGCCCGCTCCGGCCAAAACAAACAGGCAGACGAAGCCGACGAGGTAACCGACTATCGATGCGGTGCCAAGGCGGCCACCGTTGTCGTCCTCCAGCGTGCTGGCGAAGACCAGCAGCCCGGCGGCGAGGGTCATACCGCCGAAAACGGCCAAGGTCACCCGGCCACCACCGACACGGTCCGCGAGCTTGCCGCCATAGATCCGCGTCAACGACCCCAACAACGGTCCTACGAAGGCGATTTGCGCCGCATGTAGCGAAGCCTGTGCGGAGCTTTGCCCGGCGTCGGTGAATTTCATGTGCAGCACCTGGCTGAGCGCGAAGGAGAATCCGATGAATGAACCGAAGGTGCCGACATAGAGCAGTGAGAGGAACCAGGAGTCACGCTGCTTGATCATCTTTCTCATCGCGGCGAAATTGACTCTGTACTCCTCGATGTTGTCCATGAACAGAAACGCACCGATGCTGGTGACCGTCAGCAGTACCATGTAGAGCCCTGACACCCAGTACGGCTGCCGGTGGCCGGCCACCGCGATCACCAGCAGGCCGACCAGCTGTATCACCGGCACACCGATGTTGCCTCCCCCGGCATTGAGGCCCAGCGCCCAGCCCTTGAGTCGCTGCGGATAGAAGGCGTTGACATTGGTCATGGAGGCGGAGAAGTTGCCGCCGGCCAGCCCGGTCAGCGCGGCACACCCCAGGTATGGCCACAGCGGCAGGCCCGGGTTGGCCAGCAGGACTATCGTGCCGGCGGTGGGTATCAGCAACACCAACGTGGAAACCACCGTGAAGTTGCGTCCACCGAACATGCCGATCGCGGCCGTGTACGGAATGCGCATCAGCGCACCAACCAGCGTGTTGACGCCTACGAGCAGGAACTTGTCGCTTGCCGAAAACCCATAAACCGACTCGGGCATGAAAAGCACCAGTACCGACCACAACGACCAGACGCCGAAGGCCACGTGGTCCGTCGCGATCGACCAAGCCATGTTCCGGTGTGCGACAGCCTTATTGCCGTCCTCCCAAGCTTTAGTGTCTTCCGGGTCCCAGTCCAGAATGTCGTGCGAGCGTGCCACATTGGCTGCGTGCCCGAGTGAACGAGCAGCAAACCCCGCTGACCGGATGATTGCCTGTGACTTACCTAGCAAGTCGTTGTGAGGAGGCGCAGCGGGCTGCGGGTGTGCCGGAGAGTCGGTATCCGTTGTCCGTGTCGATCTCTGGGTCCAGACCATTCTGAAAAAGCAGGATGATGTCCGAGCCGCCGAACTGGAAGTAGCCGAACTCGTCACCCTTCGCCATGTGTTTGCCTTCGATGGCGGTGAGGATCACCGACGACACGTGGGCCATGCCCACCGGAATGATCGCGACGACGCCGACGTCTCCGCAATCGGAAGCCGATGTGTCGACGATGACCACGCCGCGGTTCTGAAAGAACTCGTAACCGGTGGTCGCGCTGTCGCTTGATTTGAACTCATGGCCGTCCAGTGACACCTGCATGAAGACCTGTCCGCTGATGTTGAAGGCCTCTTTCACCAGGCCGGACACCGGTAGGTGGAAGCGGTGATACGAATTGGGCTTCAACATGTAATGGACGAAGGTTCCGCCACCGAAGCTTTCGCTGTATGCGCTGCCTTCGATGAGTTGCTTGACGTTGCCGAACGTCTTGATGCCCTTGAGGGTTACCGGCGGAATGTTGGAGTCGGCGTCGATGTCGTAGGCGTGCTGGAAAACGCAGTCGGCAGGAGAGACCACCACCCCATTGTTGGTGGGTTCGGCGATCGGGCGCAGACCCCCGTTCAACTCACGACCGAAGAACTGATTGAACGTCAACCAACCGCTGGGCATATTGGGTCTGCCGTCGATTAGCGATTCATAAACCCGATACTCGGGCGCGTAGTCGATGAAAGACTGCAAGATCTCCGGGCTGAACGAATCGGGGGTGTCCAGGAAGCTGCCCCACTGCCGCGAGAACTCGGTCACCCAATCACGGAAGACCTTGGAGCCCTGGGGCGTGGACCCGTCTCCCGCCTCCTGATCGATGAGAAAGAAAAAATGTGCTGTTCGGTCATTGACCTCTTGGGCCTGTCGTTGCTCAGGTTCTATCTCTTGCCATGCCTTCGCGTCGGACTGGCGGGGCACCCATCTCACGAAGCGCTTCAGGTAGTCCTCATATTCACCAATGTCGGTCGGCCACTCCAGCGCCGCGAACAACTCGGGCCGCAACTCGGCCTCGGCCGATTCGCGAGCCTGCTTCAACGATCGCTCAAGGAGATCGGCGAGTCCCTCCTTCTCGATGACATCGCGCAGCTTCCGGATAACCGCATCGGGATCGCTCATTTGACTTCTTTCGGGTGGGTTCGCAGGATTCGCCGAATGAGGCTTACCCGCTAGACAGCGGGGTTAACACCGAAGAACCGGTCGCGGGCACCGTGAGCGACCGCCAAACACCGCTTCCCGGATTGCGCTTCACCGTGATGGGTAGTCGGCCGTGGTGATCATCTCGATGCCCACAAACGATTCAGAGCTCACGAGGAAGCCTCGGCGCCGCTATGGTTCGGTCACGTAGCAACGAAGTTTCCCCGGACGCGTTCGCGGCGGTGATGGCGACCGGAATCCTGTCGACCGCCGCGAAGGATCACAATTACGCCATAATCAGCAACGCGCTCAGTCTGATCGCAGTGCTGGCCTTGGCCGTTCTGATCGCCATCACGGTCATCGCCGCTGCGCCCAAGCGCCGGCTCCTGCCCTGGGATTTGGGCGATCTTGAGAACACACTGCCCCTGTTCACTTTCGTTGCCGCGTGCGCCGTCCTGTGCAACCGGCTGTCGTCGGCCTATCCCCTGATCCTTCCCATACTGGGCGTCATCGGGGCGTCGGCCTGGATTGCTTTGACATGGCAAAACTTTCCCAACCTCAAGAAGCACCGCTTGACTGCGTTGCGCGACCAAGTCCACGGCGCATGGCTACTGTCCAGCGTAGCCACCTCGGGCTTGGCGATCGTGGCTACCAAGGTCGCGAGCAGCACCGGACAGCGCCCATGGCTCTTCGCCGCGGTGGGCTTATGGCTTACGGTGCTCGGGGTCTACATGGTGGTGACCGCATTGATCCTGTGGCGCGCCGTCGTCGAGCGGCTGGATCGTGACGGCTTCCAGCCCGACAGTTGGGTCTTGATGGGAGCGCTGGCCATCGCCGTGGTGGCCGGACACGACATTCACCTCCAAACCCGAACCTGGTTGGCGCCAGCGGCGTTTGGGATCACGCTGACGGCTTGGGCGGTAGCGACCCTCTGGATTCCTCCGCTGGTCTACTTCGGTTTGCACCGTGTCGAACAGCGACCGAAGCTTTTGCGATTCACCGGCGCGTGGTGGACGCTCGTGTTTCCGTTGGGAATGTATTCGGTCGCCACCAACATGCTCGCGAGCGATATTCATGTGCGATCACTGCAAACCGTTGCGCTGGTTTTCTTTTGGGACGCGCTATTTGCGTGGTCGGTAGTGACGGTCGCCGGTTTGTCACGCATCGCGCATGCCGTCGGCAGTAAGCGGTCGCTACGGGCTCGGTAGGGTCATTCGGGGCTTTCCATTCGTCACGTGTACCGCGTGGGTACCCGGCTTCTTTCGCAATTCGTCCAGCAGACCATCAAGGTGGTCGGCGTCGGTGTGCCAGTGCTGCACGCTTTCTGGGTTCTCCGCCATGTCGGCCACGACGCGTTGGAGGTTTTCGGGCGCGTCGCTGTCTTTGAGACTTGCGCCGCCTTTGGCCGGCGCTTTGCGTCCCTTCGCACCGCCGCCGGCCACGGCGCGCGGAAGTGCGGCGCCGAGCGCACCTCCGGCCAGCCCCGCGACAGCCAAACCGCTGAAAAAGCTTCCCTCGCTGACGGCGGCTGCGCCGATGGCGCTCTCCGAGGTGCCCGACAACACCGCGGCCACAGTCCGGATCGCGGGGGTGGCTACGGCCCAACTCGGAGGAACCGCCAATCCCCCCACCAAGCCGGCCTGGCCCACGCTCGCCGATATGGCCGATCCCTCTGCAGCAGAACCGATTCCGGTCGCCAGCCCCGGCGTTGCGGCTTTGACGGCGACCGTCAGGTCACCGAGGTGCCGCGCGCCGATCACCAACCCCATGATGGTGCTGATGAGCACATCGTTGGCCGGTAGAACCGCCTTGGGGATCAGCTCCACATTGCCGGCAAGCTTCGCCAACGGCGAGGAGTTCAGGTTGCTCAGGAAACTCGCCAGCGACGATGCCGACGGTGGGCTCGCCGGCGCCGCGAGGCTTCTTAGCGCGCTCGGCGTGACGGATGTCAGTTGAGACAAGGCGGACTGCGTGTTCGTTGCGGCGGATGTGCCGGCGACCTGGCTCACCGTGGCCGCCTGCCCCGCGGCACCGCCCGGGTTCGTGTTTTGCGTGGGCGCATCGAACGGCGTTACCGCTGAGGCCGCCGCGGACTGGCCGGCGTAGCCATACATCGCCGCGGCGTCCTGGGCCCACATGGCGGCGTACCGGGCTTCATTGGCCGCGATCGCCGCGGTGTTCTGCCCGAGAACGTTGGTTGAAATCAGCGACTCGAGCTGCGCGCGGTTTGTTTCGACTACCGGGGGCGGCACGGTAGCCGCGTACGCGGCCTCGTAGGCCGTCGCGGCCGCCCTGGCTTGGTTCCCGGACTGCTCGGCCTGCGCTGCCGTGGCGGTTAACCACGCCGTGTACGGCGTTGCCGCGGCCGCCATGTTCAGCGACGATGGACCGAGCCAAGCGGTGGTGAGCCCCGAGATGATCGCGGAGTAGGAGGCGGCGGTCGCCCGCAGCTCGGCGGCCAGTCCGTCCCACGCCGCAGCGGCGGTCAACATCGATCCCGATCCCGGGCCCGCGTACATGCGCGCCGAATTGATCTCCGGTGGCAACGCTCCGTAATCCATTGTCAGCCTCCCCAATTCGCGGTGAGCGCGTCGGCGGGTCCGATCCCCGAAAGCGGCGCGAGGCCGGCCGGCATCATTCGCCGGCCTCGTGGATCACGAAGATGTTGGCGGTGGTGGCCTCGCCGGCGGCGGGAGCTGCGCTCCCCGTGCCTGCGGAACGGGCAACGGCCCCGCCGGTCCCGGCCGTCGCGCGGAGGGCTAACCCGGACAGCGCCATGTTGCCGACGAGGCTGCCCTGCCCATCGGCCGCGAGCGCCGCCGGGGCGGCGCTGAGGGCGCTCTGGGGCACGGTTGCGGCAACTGTCTTGATTTCGGGCGCGGCCGACGCCCACCCCTGCGGCACCGACAATCCACCGACCAGTCCGGCCCGGCCGACGCCTGCCGTCACCGGCGCGTTGACCAGGCGCGGCGCTCCCGTGGACCCGGCCTTCGCCAGCGCTTTCGAATAATTTTCCGATGACCTGGTCAAGTTCGCCGCGGCTTGGGGCAGCAGATAGCTCTGCGTGCCAAGCAGATAGGGGACGCCAGGGATGGTGAACAACGACAAGGGCGACAACGGCCCCGTGATGAACCCGTCGAGTGCCGAAGCCAGGGTGGGCGGAGCAGCCGCCGCCGCCGGAGCGGCGGACTGCATGGGCGCGGTGAGCGCCTGCAACGCCTGCGGGGTCACCGACATCAGCTGCGGCAGCTGCGTCGCCTGCGCGCCGGCCGCGGTGCCCGCGGCCTCGCCGACCGCCGCGGCCTGCCCGGTGGCCCCGGCGGGGTTGGTGGTCTGCGGCGGCGGCCCAAAGGGCGCAACCTGGGCGGCCGCCGCCGACGCGCCCGCGTAGCCATACATGGCCGCCGCGTCCTGCGCCCACATTTCCAGGTACTCGGCCTGCGTCGCCATGATCGCCGGTGTGTTCTGCCCGAGAAAATTGGTGGCGATCAACGCCAGCAGCCGGGCCCGGTTCGCCGCGACCGACGACGGCGGCACCGTTGCTGCGAATGCTGCCTCGAAGGCGGCGGCCGCCGCCCGGGCCTGAGTGGCCGTGAGCTCGGCTTGTATCGCGGTGGTGCCCATCCATGCCGTGTATTGCGCGGCCGCGGACGCCATCATCGTCGACGACGCGCCACGCCAGCCAACGGCCAAGCCCGAGACTACCGAGGAGTGGTTCGCCGCCGTGGCATGCAGTTGCGCCGCCACATCGTCCCACGCGGTCGCTGCCGCCAGCATCGGCCCGGAGCCCGGCCCGGTATACATGCGCGTCGAGTTGATCTCCGGCGGAAGTATGCCGAAATCGATTGCCATGCAACACCTCCTGCCTCGGTTCGCACATCGGCTCTCGACCGACCACAAGCGCGCGTCGCTCGACGCCACCCCGCGGTTTCCCCGGTTTGGCGCTCATACGCTGAGAACGGGCGTACCGATCCCTGTCGATACCCTGAAAACAGTTTCTGTTAACAACTGTTTCTTGATGCAATATTGGTGGGATCCAATGTTGCAGAGATGCTCGCGTGGGTACTCACCTGAGCGATGACAGAGGCCGGAGGTGTGCGGGAAAGGGTGGCCGCATGAGCATGGCACCGGAGAGTCGCGAGCAAGTCAGCATCGACGACGACGTGGAGTTCGTCAACGAGCAAATCAAGCGGCTCAAGGAACTCGCGGAGCAAAAGGGTCCGGCCGACGTGTTCGGGGACGAGGACGTCTACGACCTAAGCGTCCGATGGGGAACCGCGCTGGCCGGACGGCTGCCACGCATGGCGCACTACAGTTCGATCGGGTTGCTCACCGACGCCGACGAGCGGCGGTTTCAGTCGCTGCGCGATGAATTGCGAGCGGTGTCTCCGCTGATCGAGAGGTTCAAGCTGATGCGTCCCAAACTCACGGACAGCAGTGGCGAAGGTGCTGGGCGGAAGCGGCGCGCTACCAAGCGGCGACGACTATCTCGGGCTTAGCCGTTATCACGCGATCGAGGACCTGAGGGACATCGCGTGCGCCCGTTGCTCCTCTGACAGAAAGTCCTTGCCGCACAATCTAATCGCGGTCCTGGGCTTGGGGCATTCGGGATTGCGACACGTCAGCGCCACCATGTAGGCGTCGGCATCCTCGTCGAGGAACAAAAAGCCCATGATCATCGCATCGCCGACCGCGAAATCCGTCGCGCCGCAGGCCTCGCAATGTCCGCCTTTCACCGCAACCAGTTCCAGCACGCGCTGGCGCGCCGCGCCGTCCAAACTGATCAACTCGGGGCGTACCCCCACGTGCTCGCCGGCACCCTGGGTCATCTCAGATCTCCACATCCTTGTCGTAGAAGACGCGGTCCTCCCGCCAGCCCCCCGTACCGAAACCGATACCGGCGAAGTCCTCGACGAACTCGATCTGGTTGATCCATTTCGTCATCTTGAAACCCACCTGGGTCTCCACCCGCAACCGCAACGGCGCGCCGTGCTTGATCGGAAGCGGCACGCCGTTCATCTCGTATGCCAGCAACGTCTGCGGCTTGTCCGCGAATTCCAAATCAATGACCTCGTAGAACTGGCCCCCGCCGTGTGACGCCGGTTCGTCGGTGCTGTTGTCCTGCATGCTCAGAAAGCAGACGTACCGCGCCTGGGGCAGGGGTCGCACCAGCTCCACGAGTCGGCCCAAGTGCACCCCTTTCCATTCGGCAATGCTGGTCCAGCCCTGCACGCAGTTGTGCATGACGCACTGCGACTCCGGCTCGGCCAGCGACCGCAACGCGGCGAGGTCCAAGATCACCGGGTTCTCGACGAGGCCACCCACCCGCAATCGCCAGTCGACGAAGTTGTGGACGGCCATCACCTTGAAGTCGATGCTCGTCGGCGGCTTTCCGTTGACGCGGTGCTGCGGCGAGATCTTGCTTGCCGGGTAGTTCTGCCGGGAATTCAGCGGCCGCAACAACATCCGCCGAACGGCGGACACCACCGCCCCGAGTATGCGCTGCACCGATCGCGGGTTGCGACTACTCCAGAGCGTCGCCGCAACGTGGATGGCGACGACCGCCGCGACGATCAGCAAGGACAGCGCCGTCGCCCAATAGATGTTGCGGACAGAGCCGAAGATCATCAATGCGGTGAGCCTGCCCCACCCCCAAAAGAAAATCATCGACAGGTGAATCACGATGAAGATCAAAAACGCGATCAGCCCCAGGAAATGCAGACTGCGCGCCCACTGGCGTCCACCCCACATCTGCACGTACCAGGGGAAGCGCGCCTCGATCGCCGGGGACTGAGCGGCTCCGGTCAAGATCTGAAACGGCGCCAGGAGAAAGATGACACCCGCGTAGGTCAACTTCTGGACGGCATCCAGTGGTTGACCGGGCAGTGTGCTCGGCAGATTGAAGGACATGTAGGTGACGATGTCGTTCCATGCGTCGGGAAAAATCGACCACGAGTACGGCCAGTACCGGTGCCATTGACCCGTCGCGAACAACAAGACGTAGTACGCCAGCCCCACCAAGATCCAACCGATGACCGCGAAGAAGTGCCAGTGCCGGCCGACTCCCAGTTGGGCATGGCCCGGCAACGAGATCAGCGGGTGATAATCCTCTTCTTCGTCGAGCGTGTCGTAGATGCGGTCGCGCGGCATGACCTTGCGGGTAAACCGCGCCCATTCGGTGCCCGGTTTGCTGTCGTCATGCCAGTACAGCTTCGGGTGAGTGGACAGAATTTCGATGCCGCTGCGGATTATCAGCGTCACGAACAGCAGGTTTAGCCAGTGCTCGACGCGCAGCCAGGCCGGGTAATCGAGCGTTGTCATGCCTGGGCTCCCATCAGTCGGGCCATTGCCGGCGTTGCGGGTAAGCCACATTGATGCCCGACAACACCGTCGTGTGAACAGCGACAAAGGCCGCGGCGAACGCCATCGCGAAGGTGCCGGGCGCGAAGTCCCATCTAGCCGTCACGGCCACCAGTCCCGGAAGCCTCACCCACCGACTGACCAGATAGAGACCCAGAAAGGCCAGGCACACCATGCTGCCCCAATACCAACCAGCTGGCGGCACAAGGGGTTTGGCCGCAAACACCATGGCGCCAGCCGCGGTCATGCAGGCGACTGCCAGCACAGCCGTGTAGACAATGAAATACAGCGGTGGATCCGGCTCTGTCAGGACAACGTAGACATGCATTGCCACCAGACCCATCAGCAGCAATATCCCTAAGGCGGTCACCGCTCGCGGCACGTTGAAGGCGACCCAGCCGTTCAGGGTGAGCACCGGTGAGGTCACGATGCTTCGCCAAATCGAGATCAACCGCCGCGGGACGACATCGACCATGAAGCCGTGGTACCCGCGCTGATTACTTACAAACCGTCCTGTTAAATTGCCGCGACTGCAGCCCGACGCGCGCCACGCTGGGCAAACTGTTGCATTGAGCATGCGGCTGCCGTTGATATTCTTAGTGCCTGTGCCTGGCGAGTGCTCAGCGCTTTTGTGACCAGCTTGCGAGACTCAGCCCGAAAACGGGGGGCCGTAGGAGGAACGGCCAATGGCCGCCGAAAGGAACTGGGACAACACCGTGGGCGCGGCCGACGACGTCCGCCGCATCTTCGAGAATGTCCCCGCGCTGTTGGTCGGCCTTCAAGGGCCCGACCACCGATTCGTCGCGGTCAACGCCGCTTACCGCGCGCTCAGTCCTCCGATCGACAGCATCGGCCTCCTGGTCCGCGAGGTCTATCCCGAGTTGGAGAGCCAGCAGATCCTGCAAATGTTCGACCGGGTCTACGAAACGGGGGAGCCGCAGTCGGGAACCGAGTGGCGGGTGCAAGCTGACTTCGAGGGCTCGGGGACGGCACAAGAGCACTTCTTCGACTTCATCGTCACGGCACGGCGCGGAGACGACGGCTCGATCGAGGGGGTCCAGCTCGCCTTCGTCGACGTGACCGAGCGGGTGCGCGCACGGCTGGCCGCCGAGTCGCGCATGCACGAGTTGTCCGAGCGATACCGGAACGTGCGCGATTCTGCCACCGTCATGCAGCAGGCGCTGCTGGCGCCGTCGGTACCCGTCGTTCCGGGCGCCGACGTCGCCGCCGAGTACCTCGTCGCCGCCCAGGACACGGCCGCCGGTGGCGACTGGTTCGACGCGATACCCCTCGGAGATCGGCTGGTGCTCATCGTCGGTGACGTCGTCGGCCACGGCGTCGAGGCGGCCGCGGTGATGTCGCAATTGCGCACTGCGCTGCGGATGCAGATCGTCGCGGGCTACCCGCTCGCCGAGGCGCTGGCGGCGGTCGATCGCTTCCACGAACATGTGCCCGGCTCGAGGTCGGCCACCATGTGCGTGGGCTCGCTCGACTTCGGCACGGGAGAATTCCAGTACTGCACGGCCGGGCACCCGCCGCCGCTGCTCGTCGGTTCGGAGAGCGAGTCGCGTTACCTTGAGCCGTCCGGCGCTGGCCCGCTGGGCAGCGGCACAGGTTTCCCGGTGCGCACCGAATTCCTGGACCTGGGCGACGTGGTCATGCTCTACACCGACGGTCTGATCGAACGTCCCGGCCGACCGCTGATGGCCAGCACCGCCGAATTCGCCGACTTGGCAGCCAACATCGCCGGCGGCCAGGGCGGGTTCGTGATCGAGTCCTCGGGGCGGCCCATCGACCGCATCTGTTCGGAGACGCTGGAACTGCTGTTGCGGTCGACCGGCTACAGCGACGACATCACATTGCTTGCGGCGCAACGGCGTATGCCGCCGCCACCACTCCAGATGACGCTGGATGCCACGATTCATGCCGCGCGCGCGGTTCGCTCTCGACTGCGTCAGTGGCTCGCCGAGGTCGGCGCCGCCCCCGATGACATTTCCGACATCGTGCACGCGATCTCCGAGTTCGTCGAGAATGCGGTCGAACACGGTTACACCACAGAGGTTTCCGACGGTGTTGTCGTCGAGGCATCGCTGGCCGGGGACGGTAACCTCTACGCGTCGGTCACCGACCACGGGCAGTGGAAGGACCATCTCGAGGGCGAGCAGGGTCGCGGCCGCGGCCTGGCCATGGCCGAAGCCCTGGTATCCAGCGCCCACGTCACCCATGGGCCCGGCGGTACCACCGCCAGCCTGACGCACCGCCTGTCGCGACCCGCCAATTTCGTCACGGACACGCTCGTCAGCCGGACCGATCAGCAGCGGAGGTCGACCGACTCCGAATTCGTCTCCGTGGTCACCGAACCGGGCCGCATCGTCGTCAGCGGCGACGTCGACTCCACCACCGCCTCCACGCTGGATCGCCAGATCGCGGTCGAAAGCCGTTCCGGGGTAGCGCCGTTGACCATCGATCTCAGCGCCGTGACCCAGCTCGGGTCGGCCGGCGTCAGCACGCTGGCGGCCGCGCGCGACCGTGCACTACGCCAGGGCAGTGAGTACGTGCTGGTGGCCCCGCCGGGCAGCCCGGCGCACCATGTGTTGTCGCTGGTACAGCTCCCGGTCGCCGGCGGACTCGCCGAGAATCTCGTCGCGGAGGGCTAGAGCCGCTCGGATCGCTGGCCGTGCCGCACCTGCTTGAACGGCACGCCTCGATCGGCCGCGTATTCCCGCGGGAAGCCCAGCACCCGCTCGCCGATGACGTTGCGCGCCATCTCCGTGGTGCCGCCGCCCATCGCGACAGTCTGGCGGGCCAGGTAACGCAGACCGGTTTCCAGGCCGTCCCCGGGTTCTCCGACCACGCCGGCACTTCCCGCGATCGCCATGGCGGTGTCGACATCCACGAACACGGTCTCGGCGTGGAACAGCCTGATGAGCGTGCCGGCGGCCGGCGGCAGCGTGCCATCGCGGACGCTGCGGTAGACGTGACCGATCAGCTGCTCGGCCACCGCACGTTGTACGAGTGCGCGGCCGGCCATCTGCTGCACGCGTTCGTTCCCGGCCTGACCCGTCTTCTCGATAAAGGTCACGTAGTCAACGGGATTCGCGTTGCCGCCCTCACTGCCGCTGCCACTAGCGAACTCGGAGCCCTGCCCCACCGCCCTGCGCTCGTGGTACAGCTGCCGCGACGCCACCGCCCAGCCATTGTTCACCTCCCCGACGACGGCGTCGTCGCCGACGTCCACCCCGTCGAGGAACTCCTCGCAGAACTCCGTGGAACCGCTCAGCATGGTGATGCGCCGCAACGTAATTCCCGGATGGGCGATGGGCACCAGGAACATCGTCAAGCCCTCGTGCTTGGGCACATCCCAATTGGTGCGGGCCAGACACAGCCCATAGTCGGCGGCGAACGCGCTGGTGCTCCACGTCTTGGCGCCGTTGAGTATCCAGCGGTCGCCGTGGCGTTCGGCCCGGGTGAGGACGCCGGCCAGATCGGATCCGCCGCTGGGTTCGGACAACAACTGCACCAGCACCTCGTCGCCGCGCAGCGCCGCCGCGATGTGTTGTTTCTTCTGATCTTCGCTTCCGGTGTCGAGCAGTGTGGCGCAGCAGATGGTGAACGTCGGTGTGTTGAGGATCAGCGGCATCTCGTAGTCGATGGTCTCCGCGTCGAATGCCTTCTGGTACTCGTAGTCCAGGCCGAGGCCGCCGTACTCGCGGGGAAAGCAGATCCCGGCGAATCCGCCTTCGTACAACCGCTTTTGCAGTTCTCGGGCGCGTAGCCAGGATCGTTCGTCGTCGCGCGGGGCGGGCGGCGGCGATTCGGGATCGATGCGGGGCATGTTGTCCGCCAGCCATTCCCGGGCCCGGGCCGCGAACTCGGCAACGGATTCGGTCGGTGTCATTTGTTGGACCGACCCGCCTTCTCGTGTTCATACACGCGCAGGTTGTGTTCCTCCGGTGTTCCGAACATGGAGCGATACAACGTGATCCGGCGCAGGTAGAGGTGCAGATCGTGTTCCCAGGTGACGCCGATGCCGCCATGCATCTGCACGCAGGCCTGGACGATTTGGCCGGCCATCTCACCCACGTAGGACTTGGCGATGCTGGCCGACAGGCCCGCGCCGGGTGAGTTGGCGGCGACGTCGGCGACCGCCGCGGCCGTGGTGGCGCGGCAGGCTTCCAGCCACAGCTTCATGTCGGCGAACTTGTGCTTGAGGGCCTGGTAGGACGCCAGCGGGCGCCCGAAGGTGTGCCGGTCCAACGCCCACTGGACGGTCAGGTCGAACACCGTCTGCAGGATGCCAACCACCTCGGCGCACTGCAGGGTCTGGGCGATCTGGCTCTGGCGGTCGATCAGGGCGGCGGTCTCGGCGGCGGTGCCGACCGCCGCCGATCGATCCACCGTCACACCGTCGAAATGCACCCGGGCATATTGCTTGACCAGGTCGACGGACTGCTGGGGCTCGATGGTCACGCCGGACGCGTCCGTGGGGACCAAGAACTGGCGCAGCTCGGCGCCACTGCGCGCCGCCACCAGCAGCACCGCGCTCTGCGCGCCGGCCTCGACCCGGTCCTTGGTGCCGTCAATGCGATAACCCGAATCGGTCGGGGTGGCCGTCACCGACGGATCCAGTGGCGCCCACCCGTGGCCCGGCTCCGAAACCGCCCACGACGCCACGGTTTCACCGGACATCAGGGCCTCGATGGTGTCGGTATGCGGTTGCCGGTCCGCACACTCGACGAGCGCGGCCAGTACGACGCTGACCGGATACAGCGGCCCGGGCGCCACAGTCTTGCCGAGCTGTTCGGCGACCATGGCCAGATCCGCCAAACCGCTGTCCGAGACGCTGCCGCCGCCCAATTCCTCCGGCACCAAGAGGCCCGTCCAGCCGAGCTCCGCGGCGCGCCGCCACCATGCCGGATCGAACGACATCCCCGAGGCGTGCAACTCCCGCACGCGGCGCAGTGGCGCTTCCTTTTCCAGAAAAGCCTGGGTGGTCGAAGTGAACAGCGTCTTTTCGGGAGAGTCGAGTGTGGTCATGCTGCCTCTCGTGGAGAGTTCTCCGGCGTTCTCGATGGTAGCAATTAGCGCTACGGTAAGAGATACCGGAGTTCCGTCGATAGTGCTGGTCGGCGCTACATGGCGAACACGCGACGCAGCGAACGCGCGTGCAGGGCACGGTTCTCCTGAGAAACAACCCAATCGGGAACCAACGAGTCGAACCCGTTGAATGCTGCTGCGATGACGTGTAATTCGGTGTGCACGTAGGCGTGCAACAGCCTGTTCGCGTAGTCGATGGCTTCGTCGCGGCAGGGATCGATCTCCGCGCAGCTGATGAACGTCGGCGGCAGACCCTCGAGGTTCGCGCGGTGCGCGGGGACATGCTGGCCGTTGGCGCTCGCGTGACCGAGGTAATGACCCCATGCCCGGCTCACGGCCGGGCCGTTGAGGCCCGGCGTGCGCTGGAATTCGCGCCGGGATTGGGTGGCGTCGGAATCGAGCATCGGCTGGTGCAGGATCTGCACCAGGATCTGTGGACCTTCGTCATCGAACATGCGCTGACTCAGGCCCGCGACCAGTGCCGCGCCCGCGTCGCGTCCCATCACGGCGATGCGGTTGACGTCCACCTTCAGCTCGGCGCAGTTGCGGATGGCGTAGTAGAGGCCGGCCTCGACGTCGTCCAACGCGGCCGGGCAAGGGTGTTCCGGCGCGAGTCGATAGTCGACCGATACCAGCAGGCATCCGCCATCTCTGGCCAGCTCCACGCACTGGGCATGATCGGTGTCCAGGTTGCCGGTCACGAATCCCCCGCCGTGGGCGTACAGGACAAGCGGTGCATCTGATCCGGCTCGATCGAGGTCGGGACCGCGGTAGAAGCGAAGCTTCAGCTGATGTCCGCCGGGGCCGGCGATGGTGCGCGTTTCGACGGTTACATCGGCGGTGTCGACCGCGGCGGCGCGCTCGGCTGCGAGCCGGTTGGCGTGCTCCCGTTCGGGGGGCAGTGTCTCGGCGCGGAATTCGACGACGCCCAATGCGGTGGCGGCCTCTCGGAGTACCGGGTCGATCCGGGTAAGGCCCTGTGGCCGCGTCAGATTCGTTTGTGTCATACCTTCTCGTCTTCCGGGCTCGTCGTGCGGGCTCGTCCGGTCCCGGCGCGGGGCCGTGCCGGAAACTTTCTTCAAGGTAGACCTGCGATTCCGGGTGGTGACAGACGAGGGGCGCATCGCTTCAGCGCGGGCGGATTCAGAGTTCTCCGGGAAGCGCCTTGACCGTCGCCGGTAACCCGTAGAGAGCGGTCGCGTTGCCGCGCATGATCCGCTCGCGCTGGTCGGCCGGGAATCGGCTGATCGCATAGGTTGGCGCGTCGTAACTCCAGTGCGGGTAGTCCGTCGAAAACATCAGGTTGTCGCCCAGGTCCATCATTTCCAGATACTCCCGGAACTGCACGGTGTCGGCATCTTCCAGCGGCTGAGTGGTGAACCGAACATGTTCTCGCACATACTCCGACGGGCGGCGCCGCACGTGGGGCAGGTCGCCGCGGCGGGCTTCCCAGATGCGGTCCATCCGCGACATCACCGGCATCGCCCACGTGAACCCACCCTCGACGAACACCACCCGCAGGTCGGGGTGGCGGTCGAACGCGCCGTCGAACACCAGGCTCATCAGGTGCGAGACATACAGCAGCGGCCAGGACGCGAAGAAGTCATGCCAGTGCGCGGGGTTGCCGACGGGATACAACGGAATCAGCTCGAACGGCGTCTGTCCCATCAGGTGCGTGGCCACCGGGAAACCGTTGCGTGCAGCGGCTTCATAGAGCGGGTCGAAATGCGGGTTGCCGAACGGGATCCCACGAGTCTGCGGTGTCATCAGCACCTGGGCCATGTACGGATGTCCCGCCCACCGCTCGACCTCACGCGCCGCCTGCTCGGGTGTCTGCGCGCTGACGCTGATCGATCCGCGCCACCGGCCGTGTTCGTTGTTGGTGTCGAGCCAGACATCGGCAAGCCAGTCGTTGTAGGCGGACTTCAGAACGTGTTCGGCCTGTGGCAGCTGGGCGTCACACATCGGCTCCAGCGTCGCGATGCTGACGCCGGCGTCGAGCAGCAACTGCTTGGCGGCGAATTCCGGGTCGCTGCCCGCAACCCCACCCCCCGGCGGGGCGGCGTCCATCCGCAGCGACATGGTTTTGTACGAGTCCGGTGTGTCGTAGAAATGCGGCACCGGGGTGACGGCGTTGCCGGTCGGCCAGATCTTGTCCACCCATTCGGACGGCGCGTACGACTTGAGCACGTCGGTCGAGAGGGGCAACGGGTGCACGTCGGTGTCGACGATGCTGACCGCAATCTCGTCGTCGTGACCGGTCTGCGAATCGACTCGTTCGATGGTGGTCATCGGACACGCTCCTTCAGCCCGTACAGCTCGCTGGCGTTCCGCCACAGCACCTTGTGGCGTTGGGCGGGATCGAGGCCCTCGGCGATGGTCTCCGGCGGAGTTGTGGACCAATGGGGATACGCCGAGCCGTACATCAGCAGGTCGGACTTGCCGGTGAACTCCATCCAGCGCTGCGTGTCGCCGGCGTCGGTCGGTCCGTCGAACGCCGACGAGCAGAACCTGACGTGGCCGGGCAGGTACTCGCTCGGGTAACGGTCGACCCACGGCGTCTGGTCACGCATGGACACCCAGAAGGTGTCCAGCCGCCAGATCAACGGGGTGAGGATGTCATAGCCGCCGTCGGCGAAGACGAATTTGAGGCCGGGGTGCCTGCCGAACATCCCCTCGACGATGAGGGTGGCCAGATGCACGAAGTAGTTCAGCGGCATGAACGCGGCATATCCGGGATAGGTGTGGGCGTGGCCGGCGAAGGTGGGCGGATAGTCGACGCCGTTGCCGCCGTTTATGTGTACCGCCACTGGCAACCCGTGGGCGGCGGCGGCCTCCCAGATCGGCTCGAACATCGGTTTGCCGTAGGGCTCGCGTGACTGCATCGGGACGCCGACCTGGACGAGCTTCGGGTGATCGCCCAGGCGCTCGATCTCCGCGACGGCCCCCTTCGGGTCTTCCGGATTGACGCGGATGGTGCCCCGGAATCGATCGGTGTTGTCGGGCTCGATCCAGCGGTCGAGCAGCCAGTCGTTGACCGCCGCGCAAATTCTGCTGTTGAGCAGGTAGTCGGCGATGTTGCCGCGCGTCAGCGGGTTGAGGATGGCGTACTCGACGCCCTGCGCGAACAGGTCGCCACTGACCGTCTCCGGGTCTGACCCCGGGTAGTGCTCCCCGTAGAGGTCTTGCCGGTAGTCGCCGCCGGGTGCGGAGTACCACTGCTGTTCGACGTCGGGGATCGATCGCAGCTGATGGGCGGCGGGCAGGTAGCGCCGGATCTCCGCGTTGGAGCGGAAATGCGGTTGCACATTGGCATCGATGATCTGTGGGCTCATGCGGTCAGGTACACCTCCCCATCGGTGACGTCGACCTGGTAGGTGCGGATACGCCGGGTCGGATCGGCGAGATTTTGACCGGTGGTGATGTCGAATTCCCAGTTGTGCCAAGGGCATCGGACGATTTGGCCGTCGCGAACGCGCCGCAGCCCGCCGGGTTCGTCCGGGGCGAACTCGTTGGTCCCACCGAGGAGACCGAGGCACAGCGGGGCCCCTTCGTGCGAGCAATAGTTCACGATCGCGTAGAACTCGCCGCGCACGTTGTACACGCCGACGCCGAACTTCCCGACGTCGACCAGCTTCATCCCGCCGGGCGGCAGATCGTCCAGCGAGCACACGAATCGCCGCTCGGCCACTTGCATCACCGCCTCCGACGCCACGCAGCATCAATACTGTGCCCGTTACGGTAACCACGACAAGCCGTTGGGCTTAGTTGCTATCTATACTATGATAGCGATAATCCCGTCGATCCATCCGCTTACCGGCTGCCCAGGAGGAGCGCTGAATGACGCTCAGGGAGCCGTGCCAAACCGGGTCCGTGCGCCTCATGTATTCGAAGAACGGGTAGGGGCTCGTTTCGCCGGTGAGGTCGAGTGTGACGGGCTGGTTGGCGGGGTCGGTGCTGAGCGTCATTCAGCGCTCCTCCTGGGCAGCCGGTAAGCGGATGGATCGACGGGATTATCGCTATCATAGTATAGA
>NZ_LZKF01000152.1:0-12021 GCF_001672665.1 Mycobacterium sp. E2238
TCCTGGCCCCGGTCATCTCGGAAAAGTCCTACGGCCTCCTGGATGAGAACGTGTACACCTTTGTGGTGCACCCCGATTCGAACAAGACGCAGATCAAGATCGCCATCGAGAAGATCTTCTCCGTCAAGGTCGCATCGGTGAACACCGCGAACCGGCAGGGTAAGCGCAAGCGCACCAGGACCGGGTACGGCAAGCGCAAGGGCACCAAGCGCGCCATCGTCACGCTGGCGCCCGGTAGCAAGCCCATCGACCTGTTCGGGGCCCCGGCCTAGCCGCGCGCGAGAGAAAGACCTGATTAGACATGGCAATTCGTAAGTACAAGCCGACGAGCCCCGGCCGCCGCGGCTCCAGCGTGTCCGACTTCGCCGAGGTCACCCGGTCGGAGCCGGAGAAGTCGTTGGTGCGCCCGCTGCACGGCCACGGTGGCCGTAACGCACACGGCCGCATCACCACCCGCCACAAGGGTGGCGGCCACAAGCGGGCCTACCGGGTGATCGACTTCCGCCGCAACGACAAGGACGGCGTCAACGCCAAGGTCGCGCACATCGAGTACGACCCGAACCGGACCGCCAACATCGCGCTGCTGCACTTCCTGGATGGCGAGAAGCGTTACATCATCGCGCCGCAAGGCCTTTCGCAGGGCGACGTGGTGGAGTCGGGCGCGAACGCCGACATTAAGCCCGGCAACAACCTGCCGCTTCGCAACATCCCCGCCGGTACCGTGATCCACGCCGTGGAACTGCGGCCCGGCGGTGGCGCCAAGCTGGCGCGGTCCGCCGGCTCGAGCATCCAGCTGCTCGGTAAAGAGGGCACCTACGCGTCGCTGCGTATGCCCAGCGGTGAAATCCGCCGTGTCGACGTGCGCTGCCGCGCCACGGTCGGCGAGGTCGGCAACGCCGAACAGGCAAACATCAACTGGGGCAAGGCCGGCCGGATGCGGTGGAAGGGCAAGCGCCCTTCGGTCCGTGGTGTGGTCATGAACCCGGTGGACCACCCGCACGGTGGTGGTGAGGGTAAGACCTCCGGTGGTCGCCACCCGGTGAGCCCGTGGGGCAAGCCGGAGGGCCGCACCCGCCACCCGAACAAGGCCAGCAACAAACTCATCGTCCGGCGCCGGCGCACCGGCAAGAAGCACGGTCGCTAGGAACTCGAGGAGTAGCCAACCATGCCACGCAGCCTGAAGAAGGGCCCGTTCGTCGACGACCACCTCCTCAAGAAGGTGGACGTCCAGAACGAGAAGAACACCAAGCAGGTCATCAAGACCTGGTCTCGGCGTTCGACGATCATTCCGGACTTCATCGGTCACACCTTCGCCGTCCACGACGGACGCAAGCACGTCCCGGTGTTCGTCACCGAGTCGATGGTCGGTCACAAGCTTGGTGAATTCGCGCCGACGCGAACCTTCAAGGGACACATCAAGGACGACCGGAAGGCCAAACGGCGATGACCACAACTGAATTCCCGTCGGCGGTCGCCAAGGCGCGGTTCGTGCGGGTCTCACCGACGAAGGCCCGCCGGGTGATCGACCTGGTGCGTGGCCGCTCGGTGGCCGACGCGCTCGACATTCTGCGCTGGGCGCCCCAGGCGGCCAGCGAGCCGGTGGCGAAGGTGATCGCTAGCGCCGCGGCGAACGCGCAGAACAACAACGGCCTGGACCCGGCCACCCTGGTGGTCGCCACGGTGTACGCCGACGAGGGTCCGACCGCCAAGCGGATTCGCCCGCGCGCCCAGGGGCGCGCGTTCCGGATCCGCAAGCGCACCAGCCACATCACGGTCGTGGTGGAGAGCCGGCCGGCAAAGGACCAGCGTTCGGCGAAGTCGACGAGGGCCCGCCGCGCCGAGGCCAGCAAGGCCGCCGCGAAGGCGCCCGCGAAGAAGGCCGCCACCAAGGCGCCCGCCAAGAAGGCGCCCGCCAAGAAGGCCGCGGCGAAGTCCGCTCCGGCGAAGAAAACTACGTCTGAGACTTCTGAGGCGAAGGGAGGCTCAGACTAGTGGGCCAGAAGATCAATCCGCACGGCTTCCGGCTGGGTATCACCACGGACTGGAAGTCCCGCTGGTACGCCGACAAGCAGTACGCGGACTACGTCAAGGAAGACGTCGCGATCCGCAAGCTGCTGTCCACCGGACTGGAGCGCGCCGGCATCGCCGACGTGGAGATCGAGCGCACCCGCGACCGGGTGCGCGTCGACATCCACACCGCGCGCCCCGGCATCGTCATCGGCCGCCGCGGCACCGAGGCCGACCGCATCCGCGCGGACCTGGAGAAGCTGACCGGCAAGCAGGTTCAGCTCAACATCCTCGAGGTCCGCAACCCCGAGTCCCAGGCGCAATTGGTGGCTCAGGGCGTCGCCGAGCAGCTGAGCAACCGGGTGGCGTTCCGCCGCGCGATGCGTAAGGCCATCCAGTCGGCGATGCGTCAGCCCAACGTCAAGGGCATCCGGGTGCAGTGCTCGGGTCGTCTGGGCGGTGCGGAGATGAGCCGTTCGGAGTTCTACCGCGAGGGCCGGGTGCCGCTGCACACGCTGCGCGCCGACATCGACTACGGCCTGTACGAGGCCAAGACCACCTTCGGCCGGATCGGTGTGAAGGTGTGGATCTACAAGGGCGACATCGTCGGTGGGAAACGCGAACTCGCCGTCGCCGCCCCGGCGGGCGCCGACCGTCCCCGTCGCGAGCGTCCGTCGGGCACGCGTCCCCGCCGCAGCGGTGCGTCGGGCACCACGGCGACCAGCACCGAGGCCGGGCGGGCCGCCGCGGGCGCCGAAGAAAGCACCGCGGCCGCAGCGGCCGAGCCCGCGCCCGCCGCAGAACCGCAGAGCACGGAGAGCTGAATCATGTTGATTCCCCGCAGGGTTAAACACCGCAAGCAGCACCACCCCCGCCAGCGCGGCATCGCCAGCGGCGGCACGGCGGTGAACTTCGGTGACTACGGCATCCAGGCCCTCGAGCACGCCTACGTCACCAACCGGCAGATCGAGTCCGCGCGTATCGCGATCAACCGCCACATCAAGCGTGGCGGCAAGGTGTGGATCAACGTCTTCCCGGACCGCCCGCTGACCAAGAAGCCCGCCGAGACCCGGATGGGTTCGGGTAAGGGTTCGCCGGAATGGTGGGTGGTCAACGTCAAGCCCGGCCGCGTGCTGTTCGAGCTGAGCTACCCCAACGAGCAGGTGGCCCGGGCGGCACTCACCCGTGCAATCCACAAGCTGCCGATCAAGGCACGCATCGTGACCCGAGAGGATCAGTTCTGATGGCAGTGGGAATTTCGCCTGGCGAACTGCGTGAGCTCACCGACGAGGAGCTGACCGAGCGTCTGCGCGAATCCAAAGAGGAGCTGTTCAACCTGCGTTTCCAGATGGCGACGGGGCAGCTGTCCAACAACCGCCGGCTGCGCGCGGTGCGGCAGGAGATCGCGCGCGTGTACACCGTGCTGCGCGAACGAGAACTGGGCCTGGCTTCCGGGCCCGACGGTAAGGAATCGTGATGGCAGAAGCGAAGAAGGCGGCCCCGAAGGCGGCCGCAACGGACACGCCCTCGAAAGAGAAGGGCCCCAAGCACACTCCGGCCAACCCGAAGGTCCGTGGCCGGCGCAAGGTCCGCATCGGTTACGTGGTGAGCGACAAGATGCAGAAGACCATCGTGGTCGAGCTGGAGGACCGCGTGCGGCACCCGCTGTACGGCAAGATCATCCGCACCACCAAGAAGGTGAAGGCGCACGACGAGAACAGCACCGCAGGCATCGGCGACCGCGTCTCGCTGATGGAGACGCGTCCGACATCGGCGACCAAACGGTGGCGGCTCGTCGAAATTCTCGAGAAGGCCAAGTAGCCGCGAAGCGACATCGAAACGCCCGGGTCCTGGTGGTCCCGGGCGTTTTGCTTTGCGGGGGGCGGCGGTCGGCGAAAAGCGATCGGAAATTTCGCGGCCGCGTTACTCTCGGCGCATGTCGACTGACTCGCCGGCCTTCCAAGGCAAGATCGAGCTGGATATCCGGGACTCCGAGCCGGACTGGGGCCCCTACGCCGCGCCGACCGCGCCGGAGAACTCGCCGAACATCCTGTACCTGGTGTGGGACGACACCGGCATTGCGACCTGGGATTGTTTCGGCGGTCTGGTCGAGATGCCCGCCATGACCCGCATCGCCGAGCGTGGTGTCCGGCTGTCGCAATTCCACACCACCGCGCTGTGCTCGCCGACCCGGGCCTCGCTGCTGACCGGCCGCAACGCCACCACGGTCGGCATGGCCACCATCGAGGAGTTCACCGACGCGTTCCCGAATGCCAACGGCCGGATCCCGTTCGATACCGCGCTGCTCTCCGAAGTGCTCACCGAGCGCGGCTACAACACGTACTGCATCGGCAAGTGGCACCTGACGCCGCTCGAAGAGTCCAATCTGGCGTCCACCAAACGACATTGGCCGACCTCGCGCGGCTTCGAGCGGTTCTACGGTTTCCTGGGCGGCGAGACCGACCAGTGGTATCCCGACCTGGTGTACGACAACCATCCGGTCAACCCGCCGGGCACGCCCGAAGACGGCTATCACCTGTCGAAGGACATCGCCGACAAGACCATCGAATTCATCCGCGACGCCAAGGTGATCGCGCCGGACAAGCCGTGGTTCAGCTACGTGTGCCCGGGCGCCGGGCACGCGCCGCACCACGTCTTCTCCGAATGGGCGGACCGCTACGCCGGCCGCTTCGACATGGGCTACGAGGCCTACCGCGAGATCGTGCTGGAAAACCAGAAGTCGATGGGCATCGTGCCGCCCGACACCGAACTCTCTCCGGTCAACCCGTACTCCGACGTCAAGGGGCCGCAGGGCGAGCCCTGGCCGCTGCAGGACACGGTCCGCCCCTGGGACTCGCTGAACGCCGATGAGAAGAAGCTGTTCTCCCGGATGGCCGAGGTGTTCGCCGGCTTCCTCAGCTACACCGACGCCCAAATCGGCCGGATCCTGGACTATTTGGAGGAATCCGGTCAACTGGACAACACCCTCATCGTGGTGATCTCCGACAACGGCGCCAGCGGGGAGGGCGGCCCGAACGGATCGGTCAACGAGGGCAAGTTCTTCAACGGCTACATCGACACGGTCGAAGAGAGCATGAAGTTGTTCGACCACCTCGGCGGTCCGGAGACCTACAACCATTACCCGATCGGCTGGGCGATGGCGTTCAACACCCCGTACAAGCTTTACAAGCGGTACGCGTCGCACGAGGGCGGCATCGCCGACACGGCGATCATCTCGTGGCCCAATGGTGTTGCCGCACACGGGGAGATCCGAGACAACTACGTCAACGTCTGCGACATCACGCCCACGGTCTATGACCTGCTGGGCATGACGCCCCCCGAAACTGTTCGGGGCATCGTGCAGAAGCCCCTGGATGGCGTGAGTTTTAAAGCGGCCCTTGCTGATTCGAACGCCGACACCGGGAAGCAGACCCAGTTCTACTCGATGCTCGGCACTCGCGGGATATGGCATCAGGGGTGGTTCGCCAACACCGTGCACGCGGCCACGCCGGCCGGCTGGTCGCACTTCGACGCCGACCGCTGGGAGCTGTTCCACATCGAGGCCGACCGCAGTCAGTGTCACGACCTGGCCGCCGAGCAGCCGGACAAGCTAGAAGAACTCAAGGCGCTGTGGTTCTCCGAAGCCGCCAAATACAACGGGTTGCCGCTCTCGGACCTGAACATCCTGGAGACGATGACGCGGTTCCGCCCCTACCTCGTCGGTGACCGATCCAGCTATGTCTACTACCCCGACTGCGCGGACGTGAGCATCGGCGCCGGCGCCGAAATCCGCGGCAGGTCGTTCGCGGTGGTGGCCGAGGTGAGCGTCGACACCACCGGCGCGGAAGGGGTGCTGTTCAAGCAGGGCGGCGCCCACGGCGGGCACGTGCTGTTCATCCAGGACGGGCGCCTGCATTACGTCTACAACTTCCTGGGTGAACGCCAGCAGGCGGTCTCCTCATCGGGCGCGGTGCCGCTCGGCAGGCATCTGCTCGGCGTGAATTATGCGCGGACCGGAACCGTGCCGGACAGCCACACGCCGCTCGGCGACGTCACGTTGTTCATCGACGACGAAGTGGTCGGCACGCTCGCGGACGTGCAGACGCATCCGGGAACGTTCGGGATCGCGGGCGCCGGGATCACCGTCGGCCGCAACGGCGGCTCCGGAGTATGCAGCCGCTACAAAGCGCCGTTCTCGTTCACCGGTGGCACCATCTCCCGAGTTACCGTCGACCTGTCCGGGCGGCCCTATATGGACGTGGAAGCCGAAATTGCGCTTGCCTTTTCGCGCGACTGAAGCCTTGGCGCTGTGCCTGTTGGCGCTCGCTGCGGCGGGATGTGAGAAGACCACGGGCGGAACGGCCGTCGGTGGCACCGCCTCGTCGACGTCGGCCACCACGCGAGCGCCAGACCCGGCCGAGCCGGTACCCGGCATCGAAACCACGCTGCCCGACCACATTCCGCCCAATGCCTTGGTGTGCTTTCCGCCGCCCGCCAGCGGCTCCATGACCAAGGCCTCCGTGGCCGACCCGGCGGCGCCCGTGCTCACGGTCCCGCTGCCCGACGGCTGGAATGCGACGCCGGGCACGGGTGACGTGGCGTTGACGTCGACCGGTCCCGACGGCATGTCGGTGCGGGTGACCATCGCCCGCACCGACCTGGATCCGGGGGGCGCGTTCCTGCGTTACGCCACCGACTTGCGAACGGCGAACCCGGGGGCCAAGGTCACCGTCACGGCGGCCCAATTCTGCGGCTACAGCAGCCAGCTACTCAGCGGTACCAACGGAGGGGCCGGAGCAAACGAGTTCGCCGACCGCATCACGCACATCTGGACCAACACTCAGGCGTACCTGGTCGCCATCCATCTGGAGGGGCCCGGCAAAGCGCCGGGTTTCGAAGCGGCTAAATCGACGCTAATGCAGCAATTCGCCGTCACTATCCCCTGAAATATGCAGTTGTCCCTGTTAGCATCTGCCCCGTGATGCCTCAATGACCGCCGGGAATCCGGCGCCTCCCGCGCCGCCGGCGCCCGCCAACCACCGGGGCCGGCAAATCGCCATCGCTTTTGGAATCGTCGCCTCCCTCATCGTCATCTACGCCCTCTCGCTGATTGCCGTGCATCTGCTGGCAAAGTCGGCGCCAGCGCTTCCCTCGGTGGATTTGAGCAAGGTGGAGGCTGAAGACAGCGTCGTTCAGGTACGCCTGGAGAAGCTGGATACCGTCGCGAACCGCCTGACGGTGAACGTGACGGTCTACCCCAAGGATTCGTTGTGGGACAAGAACTTCGGGGTACTGACCACCGACGCCGCGGTGCGCCTCTACCCCGACAACGACCTCGGCGACCTGCAATACCCGGTGGGTAAAGCACCGGCCCAGGTCAGCACGACCATCGTGGCGCACGGCGACCCCGCCAACTGGCCGTTCGACACGTACAAGACCGAGGTGATCGCCGCCGACGTGTTCACCGGTACCGGCGCCAGCCGCGAGAAGGCACCCGCCCGCGTCGAGGCGACCGGAAAGTTGGACGGTTGGGACGCCACCGTCACCCGCGTCCACGACCCCGAGGACGCCAACCCCGATGTGCAGGACGACCTGATCATCACTCTGCAACGGTCCAAGGGTGCGCTGATCTTCGACGTCGGCATCTGCCTGGTCCTCATCGCCCTTCCGGTGCTGGCGTTGTGGGTGGCCATCCCGATGGCGTTGGGCCGGACCACCTTCCTGCCGCCGTTGGGAACCTGGTTCGCGGCACTGCTGTTCGCCGTCGTCCCGCTGCGCAACTTCCTGCCCGGCTCCCCACCGCCGGGTTCCTGGATCGACCAAGCCGTCGTGCTGTGGGTGTTGATAGGGCTGGTTACGGCGATGTCGCTGTTCATCGTCGCCTGGTGGCGATCCCGCGAGAAAAAGCCGCCGAAGAAGGCCTGACACCTACTCGGGATTCGGTGAATCCGCCGAACTGATCGCGTCGACTGCGCTCGAGACCCTGGCCTGGAAGTTGGGCGACAGCGGGATGTAGCCGCTCTTCGCCAGCTCCACCTGGCCGGGTCCGATCGCCGCCTGCAGGAACGCCTTGACGGCCTTGGCGACGTCGAGCGCCGGGTACTTGGAGCAGACGATCTCGTAGGTGGCCAGGACGATCGGATAGACGTCGGGCTGGGCGGGGTTGTAGAACGACGAGATGTCGAGCACCAGGTCGTTGCCGCTGCCGATGATCTTGGCGCCGGTGATGGTCTTGCCGACGGTGTCGGTGCCGATCCGCACCGGTCGCAACGACCTGCGGCTCGCCGGGGTTTTGATCTCGGCGGCGTAAAGCCCTTGCTGCAGAGCGAAAGACAGCTCGTTGTAACTGATCGCGCCCTCGGTCGATTTCACCAGTGCCGCGGTGCCGTTGTTGCCCGCGGCGCCGGTGCCTATGCCTCCGTTGAACGCCTTGCCCGTGCCCTTGGTCCAGGCCCCGCCGGACGCGGCCTGCAGGTAGGACTGGAAGTTGTCGGTGGTCCCGGACGCGTCGCTGCGGTAGATGACCCGAATCTCTTCGGAAGGCATCGATGCGTTGAGCGCGGTGAGCGCCGGGTCGTCCCAGCGCGTGATGGTGCCGTCGAAGATCTTGGCTATCGTCGACGCGTCGAGCACCAGCGAGTCGACCGAGCCGAGGTTGTAGGTAATGGCCAGCGGGCCGAACACCACCGGCAGGTTCCACGCGTCGGCGCCGCCGCAGCGTTGTTTGGCCGCGGCGTATTGGTCCCCCGAAAGCGGCGTGTCCGATGCGCCGAAATCCGTTCTGCCGGCCAGGAAGTCGCTGATTCCGGCGCCCGATCCGTTCGCGGTGTAGTTCAGGGTCTGCCCGGCGCACACCTTCCCGTAGGCGGCGACGAACTTCGTCATCGCGTTGGCTTGTGCGGTCGAGCCGCTGGCCGTCAGCGCCTGCTTGCCGCCGCACTCCACCTTGGCGCCGGCGGCATACGCCAGCGTCGGATGGGAGTCGGTGCTGCATGCTGAGACCGCCACCGCCGCCGCGGCGAACAGGCTGATGGCGGCTGCCGATGCGGTGCGCTTCACGTTGACACACTTACCGCCACGGATTAACGAGCAAACAAACTGCCGATGAACTGGTGATTCTTCGCGATGAGCTACCGCCCGCTTGCCGCGCTCGTACCCTGAACTGGTGCTCACCGAGCTCGTCGACCTTCCGGGCGGATCGTTCCGCATGGGGTGCACCAGCTTCTATCCCGAAGAAGCGCCGATCCACACTGTCACCGTGCCGGCTTTCGCGGTGGAGCGACACCCGGTGACCAATGCGCAGTTCGCCGAATTCGTCTCCGCCACAGGCTATGTGACGGTTGCCGAGCGGCCCATCGACCCGACGCTGTACCCGGGGGCCGACCCGGCTGATCTGCGTCCGGGCGCCATGGTCTTTCGCCCCACTCCCGGCCCGGTCGACCTGCGCGACTGGCGGCAATGGTGGCATTGGGTACCGGGTGCCAGCTGGAGCCATCCGTTCGGGCCGGACAGCGACCTCGCCGATCGGGCCGACCACCCGGTGGTGCAGGTGGCCTACCCCGACGCCGCCGCGTACGCGCGGTGGGCCGGCCGGCGGCTGCCGACCGAGGCCGAGTGGGAGTATGCGGCCCGCGCCGGGAGCACGGGCACCTACGCGTGGGGCGACGAACCGAACCCCGACGGTCGGCTGATGGCCAACACCTGGCAGGGCCGCTTCCCATACCGCAACGACGGCGCCCTGGGCTGGGTCGGTACATCGCCGGTGGGGACGTTTCCCCCCAACGGATTCGGCCTGCTAGACATGATCGGCAACGTCTGGGAGTGGACCGCGACACAGTTCTCCGCGCACCACCGGCTCGACGAGCCGCCGAAAGCGTGTTGTGCCCCTGCGGGGCCGGCGGATCCCGCCGTCAGCCAGACGCTCAAGGGCGGTTCGCACCTTTGCGCGCCGGAATATTGCCACCGCTATCGTCCGGCCGCGCGGTCACCGCAGTCGCAGGACACCGCGACCACCCACATCGGATTCCGCTGCGTCGCGCAGCAAACTTCGGCCGCTCCCGGCGGCACCGCCCACAGCTGAAACGACGAGCTGGTTACCGCCTCATGGACGGTGAGTGACGGGGCTTTCATCGGCGCGCACGGTGTGCGCGACTTCGCTAGCATCTGACCACGTGTGGCCCTCGACGAGCCCTGAATCATCGGTGGCCTACCAATGACCGCCGAGGCTCCCGCGGCACCGGCACCGCCGCCCCCATCGGACGCGCCGACACCGTCCGCACCCCCGCCCCGCAAACACATGGCGAAGCGGCCGCGCATCGTGATCGGCGTGGCCGTCCTGGCGGTGGTCGTCACCGCCTACATGCTGTCCCTGTTCGGCGTTCACTGGCTAGAGAGGTCCGAGGGACCGCTGCCTCCGCTGGACTTGAGCCAGGGCGGGGGCGACGCGACGATCGTGCAGCTGCAGGTCGAGGAACTGAAGCCGGTCGCCAAGCGCCTCGCGGTGAATGTTCTTGTGTATCCTGGGATTTCGGCATACGACAACCGATTCGACGTGTTGGGCACCGACGTCGCCGTGCGCCTGTACCCCACGAGTGACCTCGGCGACCTGCACTACCCGAAGGGCAAGGCGCCGGCGCAACTGAGCACCACGGTCGTAGCGCACGGCGATCCGGGCAACTGGCCGTTCGACTCGTACCGGACCGAGCCGATCTCTGCCGACGCGTTCGTCGGGTCGGGTGACACCCTGAAAAAGGTGCCCGCCCGGGTCGAGGTGACCGGGGAGTTGGACGGGTGGGACATCACCGTGAACCGCGTCCACGACCCCGGTGCGCTCCCGACGCAGCGCGGCACCGACAACGGGAACGTGGTCATCACCCTGAAGAGGGCCAAGGGCCCGCTGATCTTCGACCTGGGCATCTGCCTGGTCCTCATCAGCCTGCCCACCCTGGCGCTGCTGGTCGCCATTCCGATGGCGCTGGGCAGAAGGAAGTTTCTGCCGCCATTCGCCACCTGGTATGCCGCGAACCTGTTCGCCATCGTCCCGCTGCGCAACATTCTTCCCGGCGCGCCACCGCCCGGTTCGTGGATCGACCAGGCCATCGTCCAATGGGTGCTGATCGCGCTCGTCACGGCGATGAGCTTGTACATCTTCGCCTGGGTCCGGCATGGCGACTAGTCGGCGGGGAAGTTGTCAGACCCCCCTGAGATAATCGAATGTATGTTCGAATCCAGGGTGTCGTCGCCGGAGGTGCTTGCCGCGTTCGACGAGCACTTCGAGCGGCGGTATCCGTCGCGGACGGAGGAGTCGGCGGCGATGCTTGCCGAGGCCGGCGGGTGTGTGCGGGCGGAGAATCGGGCGGTGGCCGGGCAGCTGGCGGCGATCGGGCGGTTGTTCGCCTATCGGTTGTCGCGGTGTGCTGAGACTGAGGAGTGGGCGGTGGACACCGAGGCGGCGGTGGCCGCGGAGGTGGCCGCGGAGTTGCGGATCGGTCAGGGGTTGGCGGCCAGTCGGGTGCGGTATGCGCGGGCGCTGCGCGAGCGGTTGCCGCGGGTGGCGGCGGTGTTCGCCGCCGGGGACATCGACTTTCGGATGGTGCAGACGCTGGTGTTTCGCACCGATCTGATCACCGATCGCGACGTGGTGGCGGCCGTGGATGGGCAGTTGGCCGCGCAGGTGGCCCGGTGGCCATCGCTGACCCCGGCCCGGTTGGCCGCTCAGGTTGACCGAATCGTCGCGAAGGCTGATGCCGATGCGGTGCGCCGGCGCCGGGACCGCGCGGCGGGCCGCGAGGTGTGGATCGGGGATATGGGCGATGGGTTGGCGCGCATCGAGGGGGTCCTGTTCAGCTCGGATGCCCGCGCACTCGAGAAGCGACTGGATGCGGTGGCGGCCACGGTGTGTGCGCATGATCCGCGTAGCCGTGAGCAGCGCCGCGCCGATGCGTTGGGGGTGCTGGCCGCGGGCGCGGATCGGCTGGGCTGTCGGTGTGGGCGCCCCGACTGCGCGGCGGGCGC
>NZ_LZKF01000153.1:0-9758 GCF_001672665.1 Mycobacterium sp. E2238
CCGGCCGAGGTCGGTGGTCCGCACCCAGTCCTCGCCCGTGGTGCGGACCTCGATGCGGCCCTGCTCGCCGGGCGGCATCTCCGTGTCGTCCTCGAGGGACATGACCCGGATCTCCCGGTCGCGCTGCGGGCGCCCGACGCTTCCACGTTTGGCGGTCGCCCACTGCCGGTGCAAGGCGAGGTTCCAGCCGGCCACCCCACCGGCGAATTCCGTTGCGCCGTAAGACGGCAGCACCGCGACGCCATAGCGGCACTCGAACCTCGTCTGTAGGTCGACCGGGAGATGTGCGGTGCCCGAGGTCACCACCTCGACGCTCGAGAAGGCCTGGGGGTCCACGCCCGCGTCGAGCACCATCGCCATCGCCGACGGCACCAGGCTCACAGCCTTCGGTCGGTGCCGCAGTAGAAGATCCACAAAGTCGCGAACCCGGAATCGCTCGAGGAGCGCGATCTTTCTTCCCTCGCAGATGTTGAGCAGAGTGCGGAACAGCCCGGACATATGCACCAGCGGCGAGGAGACGATGGCGACGCCGGAGCGCAGCCTGAGCTGCGAGGCACGCGTGGGCCTGGCGCTGTAATGTGCGCTCGCCGCTGCGACGGTGCGCTCAAAGGATCGGTAGGGCAGTGGTATTCGCTTGGGCGGACCCGTGGTGCCACTCGTCAGCATCTCAACGGCCACGCCGTCGCCGGACGGGCGGAACGGGCCCGGCCCGGGATGTTCCCGCCCCTCCACAACGGTCGCGCCGGCCGGGTCACTCGATACGCGAACACCCAGGGCCCCGGCGGCGGCGTCGACAACTCCGGCGCGCTTCCAGTCGGCCTGCAAAGCCACCACCGCAGGCAACCGCAGCTCGCGGATGTCCGCGCAGAGCCCGGCGTCGCCCTGTGCCGGGCTGATCGTGACCACGCAACCGCCGGTCAGCAACACGCCGAGCATGGCCCCGACCATCGCGGGATGATTGCGCAGCACCAGGCCGACGGGGGCTCCCTGGCCCAGACCGGCTGTCCGCAAATGGTTTTGAACGTCTGCGGCGATGTCCGACAATCCCTGCCAATCCACCCACCGGCCCTCATACTCGATCGCGGGCGCCCGCGGGTCGATGGCGAGCACCGCGCGGATGCGGCCGGCGAGTTGCTGGCTCAAGCCGCGGCTGCCGCGAGCTCGGTCGCCGCGGGGATCACCTCTTGGGCGAACAACTTCATCGACTCGTACACCTTCGTCCGGTCCATCGCGCCGCCGCGTGACATGCGCAAAATGATGTTGCGCCAGCCCATGTCGATGACGGTGCGCATCTTGTCCACGATCCGGTCGGGGTCACCCATCAGCGTCAGGTGCGAGTTCAGCACCTGCTCGTAGCTCTGCTTGTCGTGTTTCTCGAACCAGTCCGAGTAGGCCTTGTAGTCGGCCGGTATCTCGCCCCCGCGCTCGAACGGGCTCGAATACTTGCGATGGGTCTGGATGGAGAGCTCGACGCTCTCCCGCGGGTAGGTGCGGGCGAACGCGTCGTCGGCGTGGCAGAAGGCGTTGAGCAGCGCCCACACGTTGCCGGTGGCGGCGTCAAGTCCCTTCTGGGACTGTACCTTCAGGTAAATGTCCAGCGCGCCCTGCAGATCCGGATCCACCTGGTAGGGGTTTCCGATGATCGCCCCAAAGCCCTTCTCGGCCAGCCACTCGAAGCTCGACGGCGTCTTCATCACGGTGCCCCACACGGGGATCGGTTGCTGCACCGGCCGCGGGTAGATCGTGACGTCGTCGATGTGGAAGTACTTGCCGTGGAAGCTGACGTTCTCTTCGGTCAATAGGCGGCTGACGATTTCCACGCACTCCTGATATCGGCCGGTGGCCTCGTCCATAGAGATGCCGAAGCCGGTGAACTCGTGCGCCTGATAGCCGCGCCCGAAGCCCGCGTCGAAGCGCCCGCCGGATAGGACGTCGACCAGGGCGATGCGTTCGGCCAGCTGAATCGGCTCGTGGAAGGGCGCCACCATGCAAGCGGTGCCGATGCGGATGCGTTCGGTCTGCGCGGCGATGGCGGTCGCGACCTGCGGCAGGTCCGGGAGCATGCCGTACGGGGAGAAGTGGTGTTCGGCCAGCCAGATCTCGTCGTAACCGAGTTCCTCCGCCCAGCGCGCCTCCTGAAGCACGTTGGCCAGCACCTCCCGCTCGCTGAGGTGGTTGGGCTTGTCGCCGAGGATGAACACGCCGAACTTCATATCGGTCCCTCCCGCTGTTTGCATCCGCACAAGTAGTTGCATTGACTGCCACAATAATGCACGATTGAACACATATCGTCAATCCGTTCAGTAGGGGGACCCGTGGCTCTGTTCGACTCGGCGGTCGGAACCGCGTTGCCGCCGAGCACCTTCCGCTGGGGCGAGACCGACGTGATCCTGTACGCGCTCGGCGTGGGCGCCCGCCCGCCGTCCGAGCTGAGGCTGCTCAACGAGGCCTGCGGTCCCGACGTGCTGCCGACGTTCGCCTTGGTGGCCAACTGGTGGGCCGTCAAGGACCTGCGCAGTGTGCTCGAGCTCGGGACGTATCCGATCGTGCACTCCGCGCAATCGCTGGAGCTGCACCGGCCGATCGGCGCCGCCGGGGAAATGTCGGTGCAGGCCGAGGTGTCGGCCGTGTGGGACAAGGGCAAACACGCCGCCGTCGAGTTGACCAGTCGCGGCACCGGCCCGGACGGGACCGTGTTCGTCGCCCGGTCCCAAACCATGGTTCTCGGTGCGGGAGGATTCGGCGGCGACCGCGGACCCGCTGCCAAACCGGACCCCGACGGGCCGCCGGATGCCGTTTTCGACGACATCGTCCGGCCCGAGCAAGCCGCCCTCTACCGGCTCTCGGGTGACCGCAACCAACTGCACATCGACCCGGAAGCGGCCCGGAAGTACGGCTTCGACGACGTCTTCCTGCATGGGCTTTGCACCTTGGGGTTCGCCGCGCGGGCGGTGATTGATCGGATCGGCGACGGGGATCCCCGGTCGCTGACATCCTTGGCATGCCGGTTCTCCAAGCAGGTGAAGCTTGATGCCCCGCTGCGGACGGAGATCTGGCGAACCGAAGGTTCGGTGCGATTCCGCACGCTGCAGGGTGACGCCGTCGCCCTGAGCTCCGGAACCGCCTCGCTGACAAGGGTATGAGCGTGGACCAACGACGGGCCCGCGGGATCCGCAACAGACAGGCGCTCATCCATGCGGCGATCGAGCTGTTCTCCACTCAGGGCTATGAGGGGACCACCGTCGACCAGATTGCGGCGGCGGCCGGGGTAGCGCCGCGCACGTTGTTTCATCATTTCGCCAGCAAGGAAGACATCCTGTTCGACGGCTATGCCGAGCGGCTGCAGGAGGCGATCCGCCGCTTTCGCGCCGCGCGCTCCGACTCCCTGTGGGACGCACTCGCCGAGACGTCGATGGCGGTGGCGCAGGCGATCGTCGATCAGCCCGACATGTTCCTGGTCCGCGCGCGGATGTATCACGGCCTGCCGGCTCTGCGCGCGACCATGCTCCGGATCAACGAGGACTGGATCGATCAGCTCACCGCCGAGGTGGCGCGCTGGCTGGGAAGCGACGCCCAACCGGACTTGCGGCCTCGGCTGGCCGCCACGCTGATCAACGCCGCCAACCGCGCCGCGATCGATTCGTGGGTCGCGGCCGGGGGTCGGGGTGAGCTGTCGGCACTGATGGCCGAATCCGTAGAGCTCGTGCGGCCCTCGATCGCCGCGATCGAGCGCACCGGCGCGAGGTCCGAGCCGGGGCGGGGAGGTGGGCAGCGTGTCGGGTGAATCCCGCCCCCTCGCCGTCGTCACCGGGGGCGCGCGAGGCATCGGAGAATCGATTGTGGCCGCGCTGATCTGCGGCGGCCACCGGGTGGCCGCGATCGATGTGAATGCCAAAGCCATTGCTCGCGCCCAGGATTCGGACGAAGCGAGATCGGGATTGCTCGTCCCGATCAACCTGTCGATTACCGACCGCAACGCGGTCGAGGACGCGCTGACCAAACTGGCCGACCGGTTCGGGCCCGTTCGCGCCCTGGTCAACAACGCGGGGATGACGCTGCCCGCCACCTTTCTCGACCAGACCGACGAGGACTGGGACCGTATCGTCGAGGTCAACCTGAAGGGCACCTTTGTGATGGCGCAGGTGGCCGCCCGGCAGATGGTCGCCCACGGCGGCGGGGCCATCGTGAACGTCAGCTCGGTGTCGGCGCACGGCGTGCGCACCGGGCCGCCGGCCTACGCGGCCGCCAAGGCCGGTGTCGAAGGACTGAGCCGGCTGATGGCCGTTCAACTCGGTGTGCACGCCATCCGGGTCAACACCGTCGTGGTCGGCACCACCGCGACACCGTGGCTGTTGTCGCGCAAGACGCCCGACGAGCTGGCACAGATGCGCCGGACGACATTGACCGGAAACATCGGTGAACCGGATGACGTCGCCGGCGTGGTGGCGTTTCTCTGTTCGCCCGCGGCCAAACATGTAACCGGTCAGCTCATTTCGGTGTCGGGCGGGCAGTGGATGCCATGACGTCGATGCGGAACGACGAAACAGATGCTGATGTAGTGTTTACTGCTACGAATCGATGCCAGGGGATGTCGTGGAACTGAAGAGAATCCTGTTCGACGTCAGCGAGCAGGTCGCCACCATCACGATCAACCGACCGGAGCGGCTCAACGCCACCGACGACCTGACCCGCACCGAGCTCGGCATCGCGTGGGCGCGGGTGCGCGAGGACCCCAATATCCGGGTCGCCATCATCACCGGAGCCGGCGACCGCGCGTTCTCCGCGGGCCAGGACATCCGGGCGACGGCCGAGGGCGGCATCCGCAACAAGATTCCCGGCTCGCGGCTGCACCACAACGTGTGGAAGCCGGTCATCTGCGCCCTCAACGGAATGGTCGTCGGCGGCGGCTTGCACCAGGTCGCCGACGCCGACCTCATCATCGCCGCCGACCACGCGGAACTGATCGACACACATCTGGCCGTGGGCAACGTGTTCGCGCTCGAGCCCGCTGTGCTGCTGCGCAGAATGCCGTTGTCGATGGTGATGCAGCTCGGGCTGATGACCAAGCAGGGCCGGATCAGCGCGCAGCGGGGCTACGAGATCGGCCTGATCAACGAGGTCGTGCCCGCCGACCGGCTGCAACAGCGGGCGCGCGAAATCGCCTTGGACATCGCCAAACTCTCCCCCGCGACGGTGCAGGCGTCGATCAAGGCGATGTGGAGCAGCCTCGATGTCGGGCTGCACGCGGCCAACGACGTCGCCTATCGCTATGTCCTGCAACACCAGCTGACCCACCCCGACTACCGGGAAGGGATGCTCGCGTTCGCGGAAAAGCGGGAACCGCGGTGGGTCCAGGAATGAGGCGCTGATGAGTTGTGGGATGACGCGCCATGGCTGAATCCGCACGAACGTTCAGCTACGACCCGCTGCCGTATGCCCCCGCCGTGCCGTCGATGCTGGCCGACCTGGTCACCACCTACGGCGACAACGATTTCGTCGTCAGCTTGACCGGCGAGGGGACGATCGAGCGGATCACGTACGGGCAGGCCGACCTTCGGTCGGCCGAGATGGCGCGCCGCCTGCTCACGGCGGGCGTGACCAAAGGCGTTCGGGTCGGGATCCTGGCGCCGAACGGGCCCGATTTCGCGGTCGCCTTCCTGGCGGCCACCCGGATCGGCGCCGTGGCGGTGCCGATCAACACCTTCTTTCAGCCCCCGGAGTTGAGCTGGCTGCTCCGCGACGCCGACATCCACACGCTGCTAGCGGTCGAGTCGCTGCTCGGCAAAGACATCCTGGCGCGCGTCGTCGACGCCACGGGTGAGTTACCGCGCCCGGGCGCGCCGCTTGCGCTCGAACGGCTGCCCCAGTTGCGCAACATCTTTGGCCTCGGCAACACCGAGCGGGCCTGGCCCAGCGCGTGGCCGGACCCGCTGCCCGAAGCGTTTCTGCGCGCGTGCGAATCCACCGTCCGCCCGTCCGACGACCTGGTCGTCATCTACACCTCGGGAAGCACCTCGGACCCCAAGGGCGTCATCCACACGCACGGCACCGCGATCACACACTCTCGCTTCGTCGCCATGCAGCACGAGTGGAAGCCCGACGACCGGGTCTACATCCCGATGGTGTTCTTCTGGGTCGCCGGGTTGGTCTTCGGTCTGCTCGGACCGATGCAGACCGGCGCCACCATTCTCACCGAGCACAAGTTCGATGCCGGCGACGTTCTGCGCCTGCTCGAAGGCGAACGGGCCACGTACGCAACGGGATTCCCGCACGTGGGTCGGGCACTGGCGAATCACCCCGACTTCGCGTCCACCGATCTGTCCAGGCTGCGCAGGGGATACCACCAGGTCCTGCTACCGCCGGAACTGCGCGCGGCCGACCCGTCGCTGCTGGTCACACAGTTGGGGATGACCGAAACGTGCAGTTCACACACCTGGTGGCCACCACACGAACCGGTGCCCGAAGGCAAGCGCGGCTCACTCGGGGTATCCGCACCCGGCTACCAGCACAAGGTCGTCGACGAGTCGGGCGCGGGGGTGCCCAACGGGACGGCGGGGGAAATCTGCGTGCGGGGGACGGCCATGATGCGCGGCATGGTCGGACGGCAGCACAGCGACCTGTTCGACGCCGACGGCTGGTATCACACCAAGGACGCCGGCTACCTCGATGATGACGGGTTTCTGTATTTCGCCGGGCGCACCGACGACATGATCAAGACCTCGGGCGCGAACGTCGCGCCGGTGGAGGTCGAGGCCGTGATCTGTGGCGTCGACGGCGTCCGGATCGCCTATGTCGTCGGCGTTCCCGACCCCGACAAGGGTGCAATCGTCTGCGCCGTGGTCGTGCTCAACCACGGGCGGCGGACGTCGCAGGACGAACTCGCTGCGGCGTGCCGAAAGGATCTCGCCGCGTACAAGATTCCGAAGCGGTGGGTGATCCTCCCCGACGATGAACGGCTGCCGTACACCACCACGAACAAGATCGACAAGCCCCGGTTGGTGCAGTTACTGACGTCGGGGGTGCTGGCATGACCGGGTTGGAGGCGCGGATCGCCCGCCTCGAGGCCATCGAGGAAATTCGTCAGCTGGCGGCGCGGTACGCGGTGGCGTTGGACACGCGCGACTTCGATTCCCTGGCAAATCTTTTCGTGGACGACATCGGCGTGCCGGGCAAGCGCCGCGGCCGCGATGCGCTGCGCCAATGGTACGACGCAGAGGTGCGGCCGACGCTGCTGGGCAGCGCGCACGGTGTCCTCGGCCATGTCATCGACGTCCACGACGCCGACACCGCGAGCGGGCTGGTCTATTCGCGCAACGACTTGGAAACCGAGGGCGCGTGGTTCATCGAGATGCTGGCCTATCTGGACCGCTACGAACGGCGCGACGGCCATTGGTATTTCGCACGCCGCATTCCGCTGTTCTGGTACCGGAGCGACATCACCGACCCGCCGGTTGGTCCGAAGAAGGTGCGCTGGCCCGGAAGCCCGCGCCAGGACGGCTCGTTCCACGACGCGTTCCCGTCGTGGGAGGCATTCTGGGCCGCCGACCCCGGACGCTTCGACGCGCCGGTCCCGGCCCCGGCCGCCTTCGGCGATTGGTTGCGCACCCTGCGCCGGGGCGCTGAAGCACCGCGGGTGAGCCCGACCGGTCGCGCGCCCGCGGAGTCGTGATGTCGGGTCGTGCAATGGGTTTCGGATTCACCGACGAGCAGAATGAGTTGCGCCGCGTCGTGCGCTCTTTTCTCGGAAGCAAGGCCGACGAGGCAGGCGTGCGCGGCCACATGGAAAACCCGGTGGGCTACGACCCGTCGCTGTGGGCGCAAATGTCCGGCGAACTGGGCCTGGTGGGGCTCGCAATCCCGGAAGAATTCGGCGGTCAGGGGTACACGTTCGTCGAACTCGGCGTCGTGACCGAGGAATTGGGGCGCGCCCTGGCTCCGTCGCCATACTTCGCGTCGGCGGTACTGGCGTCGAGCGCGCTGCTTGATTCGGGTGACTACGCCGCCCAACAACGATACCTGCCGGGAATCGCGTCCGGAGCGACCATCGCCAGCCTGGCCGTCACCGAGGAGTCGGGCCGCTGGGAAGCCGGTGCGATCCACACGCGGGCGCGAGAAACGGCACACGGCTGGGTGGTGGACGGAGCCAAAACCTATGTCCTCGATGGCTGCAGCGCCGATGTGCTGTTCGTGGCCGCCCAGGCCGACTCCGGATTGTCGTTGTTCGCCGTCGACCGGTTCGACAGCGTCGCCCGACGCGCGCTGTCCAGCCTGGACCAGACTCGAAGACAAGCCCGCATCGAATTCACCGCAACGCCGGCCTCGCTCGTCGGTCGTTTGGGCGGCGCGGAGGAATTGTTGCGGTCGACCCTCGCGCTTGGCTGCGCCGCGCTGGCCGCCGAACAGGTCGGCGGCGCGCAACGCTGCCTCGAGATGGCCGTCGCCTACGCGAAGGCCCGCAAACAGTTCGGCAAGCCCATCGGCTCATTCCAGGCCATCCGGCACAAGTGCGCCGATGTATTCCTCGACATCGAATGTGCCCGCGGGGCAGCCTATTACGCGGTGCGGGCCGCGGCCCAACGCTCGCCAGAACTGCCGGCGCTGGCGTCGCTGGCCAAGGCGTGCAGTTCTGAGGCGTATGCCCGGGCCGCTGCTGCCAATATCCAGATTCATGGTGGGATCGGATTCACCTGGGAGCATCCGGCCCATCTGTACTTCAAGCGGGCTCAATCGTCAGGGCACCTGCTGGGCGACGCGTCCTATCACCGGGGGCTCCTCGCGGACGAGATCGGGCTCTGAGGGGGTCAGAAGTCCGTGCCCCCGTCGATGTTGACGGCCGCGCCGGTCATGAAAGCTGCCCTGTCGCTGAGCAGGAAGGCGATCAGCTCGCCCGCTTCTTCGGGACGCCCGCCGCGGCGGAGGGCAACCCGCATGTTCCAGTCCGGGTTGCTCGCGAGGTGCGTATAGATCGCGTCCTCCAGCGCCACCCCGTACTCTGCCGCCCGCCGGGCGCGGATGAAATCGTTGACCTCGGTGTCGAACAGCCCCGGGCATACGGTGTTGACCCTGATGCCCTCGGGGCCATGTGTTTTCGCCAGGATCTTTGACAAGGTCAACACCGCCGCCTTGAGCGCGTTGTACGGCGGAATCAGGATCTTCGGCGCCCGAACGGAATACGCGGCCGTCGTGACGATGGTTCCACCGCCATTGCGTTGCAGGTGCGGGATGACCGCGCGGCAGGAGCGCACGGTTCCCATCAAAATCAACTGGTAATACCAGTCCCACGACTCGTCGCCGTGTTCGAGGAACGGCCCCTGTTGATTCATCGGTCCCGCGGTGACGGCCAGGCCGCGCAGCGGCCCCAGGCTCGCCGCCGCCTCGTCGACAGCGCGATCCACCCCGTCGCCCGGGGCGGCCGCGTCGACGGCGATTCCGACCGCCCGCACTCCGTAGTCTGCGGTCAATTGCTCGGCCCGCGCTCGGGCACGCTCTCCGTTACGAGCCAGCAGCGCCACGTTGGCACCGTCGGCCGCGAGCTGCCGCGCGGCGGCGAACCCGATACCGGTCGTCCCGCCGACGAGAACGAAATTGCGTCCCCCCAGGCCAAGCTCCACGCGCTGCCCTCGTTTCTGGCGTCACCGCCGACGTCAGCCATACTAGACAGCAGGACGATGTGTGTCGCAATGACTACTATCCGGGCCCAGTTCAGTGACGAATAGGCCCATCAACGGAACACAACGCCGAAATTTGTCGCGTAGCAT
>NZ_LZKF01000154.1:0-18815 GCF_001672665.1 Mycobacterium sp. E2238
CCGCGGGCGTACCGGCCCGAGAACGCGCGGGTGACGACGGTGGTACCGAAGACCGGATTCTTCAGGGCGGTGCGGTGCGCGGCGCTGGTGCCCGCTTCGTCGCTGAGCAGCAGCGCGGTGCCGACCTGGGCGGCCACCGCACCGCGGTGCAGCACGGCGGCGACGTCCCGCGCGGTGCCCAGTCCGCCCGCGGCGACGACGGGCACCTCATGCGCGTGGCGGATGCGATCGATCAGGTGGTGCAGCGATTCGTTACCGGGCTCCATGTCGGGCGCGAACGTGCCCCGGTGCCCGCCCGCGTCGGGTCCCTGCACGATGAGGCTGTCCGCGCCCGCGGCGACGGCGATCCCGGCCTCGTACGCCGACGTCACCGTGACCATCACCAGCAGCCCCAGCGCCCCCAACCGCCGGATGACGTCGGGCGGCGGCACACCGAAGGTGAACGACACCAGCTCGGGCCGCACGTCGGCGACCACCTCGAGCTTGCGCTCCCAGTCGTCGTCGTCACCGTAATGCGGGTGACCCACCTCGACCTGGTAGTAGTCCGCGATCTCCTCGAGTTCTTCGGCGTAGTAGTCCAGCGCCATCCAGTCGGCGACGCTGGGTTGCGGAACGAACAGGTTGACGCCCAGCGGCCCGGTGGTGGCCGCCCGCGCGGCCGCGATGTCCTCGGCGAATCGCTCCGCACTCCGATGGCCGCCCGGGACGAAGCCGAGCCCGCCCGCGTTGGACACCGCCGCGGCCAGCTCCGGCGTGCCCGGTCCGCCGGCCATCGGCGCGCCCACGATGGGCACCATGATGTCCCAAAAGCCCAGTACCACGGGGCTAATTTACCATCGCCCGAAGTTGTTGGGGCAGTGACCGTTTGGAGGCATACGGACCCAGGACGGCGGCGCCGTAGGGCTGGCTCAGCAGCCGGCGGGCAACCGCATTGACCTCCTCGACGGTCACTTGGTCGATCTTGCGCAGCGTGTGCTCGATGCTGCGGTGGTGGCCGTAGTTCAGCTCGTTGCGGCCCAGCCGGCTCATCCGGGAGCTGGAATCCTCCAGGCCGAGGACCAGGCCACCGCGCAACGATCCCTTCGCGATGCGGCATTCGGCCTCGGTGATGCCGTCGCGGGCCACCGACTCGAGGACCTCGTTGGTAACCTGCATCACCTCGGCGAACCGCTCGGGCTGGCAGGCGGCATAGACGGACAGCGCGCCGCTGTCGGCAAAGATGTCCACCGTCGAGTAGACGGAGTATGCCAGCCCGCGCAACTCGCGAACCTCTTGAAACAGGCGGGAACTCAGCCCCCCACCCAGCGCGGTGTGCAGCACCGACAGCGCCCAGCGATGGCGCCAGCTACGTCCCGGGGTGCGCACGCCCAGCGAGACGTGGGTCTGCTCGGCGTCCCGATTGCCCAGCATCAAGCCGGGCCGTCCGGTCACCCGCCCGGCGCCCTTGCGCGGTGCGATGGGCCGGCGCCCGCGCACCAGATGCGGCCCGAAGTGCTCACGCACCAGCGCCACCACCTCGTCGTGGTCGACATTGCCGGCCACGGCGACCACCATGCGTTCCGGCGTGTAGCGCCGGACATGGAAGGAGTGCAGCTGGGTCCGGGTCATCGACGACACCGACTGCGCGGTGCCGATCACCGGTCGGCCCACCGGGTGGTCACCGAACATCGCCCCCAGGAACATGTCCCCCAGCGCGTCCTCGGGATCGTCGTCGCGCATCGCGATCTCTTCGAGCACCACGTCGCGTTCCAGCTCGACGTCTTCGGTCGCGCACCGGCCGTTGAGCACCACATCGGCCACCAGGTCGACGGCCAGCTCCAGGTCGCTGTCCAAGACGTGCGCGTAGTAGCAGGTGTGCTCCTTGGCGGTGAACGCGTTGAGCTCACCGCCGACCGCGTCCATCGCCTGCGCGATGTCCACGGCGCTGCGGGTGGGAGTCGACTTGAACAGCAGATGCTCGAGGAAGTGCGCCGCCCCCGCCACGGTGGCGCCCTCGTCGCGCGATCCGACGCCGACCCAGACCCCGACGGACGCCGAACGCACCGACGGGAGGTACTCGGTGACTACCCGAAGACCGCCCGGAAGCGTGCTGCGGCGCAGTGCGGATTGGCGGTCCGGTTCCGCCTCGGCGATCTGCTTACCCCGGCGCAGGGCGCCCGCACGAGTCGGGCGCGGCCGGGGCAGGTCAGCTGCTGGCGGTCGCGGCATCGGCAGGGGCGGCCGCCGGAGCATCGGCTGGGGCAGCGCTGTCCTCCTCGACCAAGACGAGGGAGATCTTGCCGCGCTTGTCGATATCGGCGATCTCGACCCGCAGTTTGTCGCCGACGTTCACGACGTCCTCGACCTTCGCGATGCGCTTGCCGCGGCCCAGCTTGGAGATGTGGACGAGGCCGTCGCGTCCCGGCAGCAGCGACACGAACGCACCGAAATCGGTTGTCTTGACCACGGTTCCGAGGAACCGCTCGCCCACGGTCGGCAGCTGCGGGTTGGCGATGGCGTTGATCCGGTCGATCGCGGCCTGCGCCGAGGGCCCGTCGGTGGCGCCGACGAACACCGTGCCGTCGTCCTCGATCGAGATCTGCGCGCCGGTCTCCTCGGTGATGGCGTTGATGACCTTGCCCTTGGGCCCGATGACCTCGCCGATCTTGTCCACCGGGACCTTGATGGTGGTGACCCGCGGGGCGTAGGGGCTCATCTCGTCGGGCCCGTCGATGGCCTCGGCCATGACCTCGAGGATCGTCAGGCGCGCATCCTTGGCCTGGGACAGCGCGCCCGCGAGCACCTGGGACGGGATGCCGTCCAGCTTGGTGTCCAGCTGCAGGGCGGTGACGTAGTCCTTGGTGCCCGCGCACTTGAAGTCCATGTCGCCGAACGCGTCCTCGGCGCCGAGGATGTCGGTCAGCGTGACGAAGCGACGCTCGGTCTTGCCGTCGATCTCGACGTCGTCGGAGACCAGCCCCATCGCGATGCCGGCGACCGGCGCCTTGAGCGGCACACCGGCGTTGAGCAGCGCCAGCGTGGACGCGCACACGGATCCCATCGACGTCGAGCCGTTGGAGCCCAACGCTTCGGACACCTGCCGGATGGCGTACGGGAACTCCTCGACGCTGGGCAGCACCGGGATCAGCGCCCGCTCGGCGAGCGCGCCGTGCCCGATCTCACGCCGCTTGGGCGAGCCCACGCGGCCGGTCTCGCCGGTGGAGAACGGCGGGAAGTTGTAGTGGTGCATGTAGCGCTTGGAGGTTTCCGGCCCCAGCGAGTCGATCTGCTGCGCCATCTTGACCATGTCCAGCGTGGTCACGCCCAGGATCTGGGTTTCGCCGCGTTCGAACAGCGCGCTGCCGTGCGCCCGCGGTACGACGGCGACCTCGGCCGACAGCGCGCGGATGTCGGTGATGCCACGGCCGTCGATGCGGAAGTGGTCGGTCAGGATGCGCTGGCGGACCAGCTTCTTGGTCAGCGAGCGGAACGCGGCGCTGACCTCCTTCTCCCGGCCCTCGTAGGTCTCGGCGAGCCGCGCGAGCGTCTCGGCCTTGAGCTCGTCGGTGCGGGCGTCGCGCTCGGCCTTGCCGCCGATCGTCAGCGCCTTGGCCAGCTCGTCGGTGGCCACCGAGGCGACCGAGTAGTAGACGTCCTCGGCGTACTCCGGGAAGACCGGGTACTCGGCGGTCGGCTTGGCGGCCGCACCGGCCAGCTCCTCCTGCGCGGTGCACAGCACGGCGATGAACGGCTTGGCCGCCTCCAGGCCTTCGGCCACCACGGTTTCCGTCGGCGCCTGGGCGCCGCCCTCGACGAGCTCGATGACCTTCTCGGTGGCCTCGGCCTCGACCATCATGATGGCGACGTCACCGTCGACCTTGCGGCCGGCCACCACCATGTCGAACACGGCCCGCTCGAGCTGCTCGACGGTGGGGAAGGCGACCCAGGTGCCGTCGATCAGGGCGACGCGCACGCCCCCGACCGGGCCGGAGAACGGCAGGCCGGAGATCTGGGTGGACGCCGAGGCGGCGTTGATCGCCACCACGTCGTACAGGTCGTTGGGGTCCAGGCTCAGGATCGTCACGACGACCTGGATCTCGTTGCGCAGTCCGGACACGAACGACGGGCGCAGCGGCCGGTCGATGAGGCGGCAGGTCAGGATCGCGTCGGTGGAGGGCCGGCCCTCGCGGCGGAAGAACGAGCCGGGGATGCGCCCGGCGGCATACATCCGCTCCTCGACGTCGATGGTCAGCGGGAAGAAGTCGAAGTGCTCCTTCGGGCTCTTGCTGGCGGTGGTCGCCGACAACAACATGTTCTCGTCGTCGAGATAGGCGACGACGGCGCCGGCGGCCTGCTGGGCCAGCCGGCCGGTCTCAAAACGGATGGTGCGGGTGCCGAAGCTCCCGTTGTCGATAACGGCGGTCGACTCGAACACGCCTTCTTCAATTTCAGCGACAGACATAGGTGTCCGTACGGCCTCTCTGGGTATTCAGCTTTTTCGCGTCGTCACGCTTTAACCCGAGAGCTTCCTACGAGAGGAAAAAGTCTGGATGCGGCCGCGGCCGTCGATCGAAGCGGCCGACCTGCTCCAGATCCGGAGAGCCCGGCAGCCACTACCGAAGACCGCCCGATACAGACTGGGCTGCTCCCGTCATGACACGCTGGAACGGCACACGCGGATCTGCGCGGCCGCACCGTTCGCTCGGGCCGAACCGGCCCAGAACGCTCTCACTCTACACGGACGGACCTAGCGGTCAGTAGACCGCGGTCAGCGGCGCAGGCCCAGGCGCTCGACCAGCGAGCGGTACCGCTCGACGTCGATCTGGGCGACGTACTTCAGCAGCCGGCGCCGGCGCCCGACCAGCAGCAACAGGCCCCGCCGCGAGTGGTGATCGTGCTTGTGGACCTTGAGGTGCTCGGTGAGGTCGGCGATCCGCTTGGTCAGCAGCGCGACCTGCGCCTCCGGGGAACCCGTGTCGGAGTCGTGCAGGCCGTAGGTGCCCAGGATTTCTTTTTTCTGCTCGGCGGTCAGCGCCACGAAAACATCTCCATCAATCGGTGCCGCGAAAATTCTCGTGCGTGGCCACCGCGGACTGCAGCACACGCCGTATCGGCTGGCGAGTCTATCAGCGGCGACGACGTCCACCGAAATCGCAGGCCAGCGCCCAGCACTTGACAACCTACAACCATTTGGTTGTAGGTTGTGCCGGTGACCGTAGACCAGGAAGATCGGGTGGACGCCCTCTTTCACGCGCTCGCCGACCGCACCCGGCGCGACATCATGCGCCGGACGCTGGCCGGGGAGCACTCGGTTTCCTCGCTCGCCCTGAAATACGACATGAGCTTTGCGGCCGTGCAGAAGCACGTCGTCGTGCTGGAGAAGGCCGGCCTGATCACCAAACGGCGCAGCGGTCGCGAGCAGTTGGCCAGCGGTGACGTGGCGGCGGTGCGGTCGGTCGCCGGCATGCTCACCGAGCTGGAACAGGTGTGGCGAGGCCGTATCGCCCGCATCGACGAACTCATCTCGACCGACCCGAACAAGGAGGACTGACCCATGCCCGTGACCGACGTCAAGCATGACCCGGACGCCCTGACGCTGACCATCACCGCCGACTTCGCCGCCCCGGTGGCCCGGATCTGGCAGGTGTACGCCGACCCGCGGCAACTGGAGAAGGTCTGGGGGCCGCCGTCCCACCCGGCGACCGTGGTGAGCCACAGCCTCACGCCGGGAAGCCGAACGACCTACTTCATGACCGGCCCGGACGGCGAGAAGTACGCCGGCTACTGGGAGATCACCGCCGTCGACGAGCCGAACAGCTTCTCGTTTCTCGACGGGTTCGCCGACCCCGACTTCAACCCGAACGCCGACCTGCCGGTCGCGCAGAACGTCTACACCTTCACCGAGCACAACGGCGGCACGCGCGCGACCTACGTGTGCACCTTCGAATCCGCCGAGGATCTTCAGCGAGTGCTGGACATGGGCGTTGTCGAGGGCTCCACGTCGGCGATCAACCAGATCGACGACCTGGTCGCTTCCTGAAGCCGCGGCAATCAGTCCTGCGTCAAGAGCATCGCGCGGGCCCGGTCGGTGTCCTTGCCCATCGCGTCGATCAGCTCCTTGACCGAGTCGAACCTGCGCTGACCGCGGATGCGCGCGACGAAATCCAGCGCCACGTATTGGCCGTAGAGGTCGGCGGTGGTGTCCAGGACGAAGGCCTCGACGGTGCGCGTGCGGCCCGAGAAGGTCGGGTTGGTGCCCACGGACACCGCGGCCTGGTACCGCTCGCCCGGGACGACGGTGCCGGTCACCGGTCCGTGCCCGAGCAGGGTGAACCAGGCGGCATACACGCCGTCGGCCGGGATCGCCGAATACATCGGCGGCGCCACGTTGGCGGTCGGGAACCCCAGTTCCATGCCCCGCCCCTCGCCGCGGACGACGACGCCCTCCACGCGGTGCGGGCGGCCCAGCGCCTCCATGGCCGCCACCACGTCACCGGCGTCCACGCAGGACCGGATATACGTGGACGAATACGTCACGGTCTCGTTGCTCAGGTGCTCGCTGAGCAGGGACATCGACTCGACCGCGAACCCGAACCGCTCGCCCGCGCGCCGCAGGGTCTCGACGTTGCCGGCCGCCTTCTTGCCGAAGGTGAAGTTCTCCCCCACCACGACCTCGACCACGTGCAGGTGTTCCACCAGGAGCTCGTGGACGTAGCGCTCCGGCGTGAGCTTCATGAAGTCGCTGGTGAACGGCATCACCAGGAAGACGTCGATGCCCAGCTCCTCGACGAGTTCGGCGCGGCGCGTCAGCGTCGTCAGCTGCGCGGGATGACTGCCCGGGTAGACCACTTCCATCGGGTGCGGGTCGAACGTCATCAGCACGGTCGGCACGTTGCGGGCGCGCCCGGCCTTGACGGCATGCGCGATTATCTCCGCGTGGCCCCGGTGCACGCCATCGAACACCCCGATGGTGAGCACGCATCTGCCCCAGTCCGTGGGAATCTCGTCTTGGCCGCGCCACCGCTGCACGACCGCAAGCCTACGGCCCGCCGCGGTCCACCGGGAGATCCGCCGGCGCGAGGGTGTCGAGGAGCACACGATCAGGCTTGAGTTGCCTAAACTTTCTCGTTGTGAGGGCTGACGAAGAGCGTGGCGGTCTCACCGCGGTCGGCCAGGACTACCTCAAGGTCATCTGGAACGCCCAGGAGTGGTCCCGGGAAAAGGTCAGCACCAAGATGCTGGCCGAGAAGATCGGGGTATCGGCCAGCACCGCCTCGGAGTCGATCCGCAAACTCGCCGAGCAGGGCCTGGTCGATCACGAGAAATACGGCGCGGTGACCCTGACCGAAGCTGGGCGGCGCGCGGCGCTGGCGATGGTGCGCCGACATCGGCTGCTGGAAACGTTCCTGGTCAACGAGCTCGGCTACGGCTGGGACGAGGTGCACGACGAGGCCGAGGTGCTCGAACACGCGGTGTCGGACCGGCTGGTGGCCCGCATCGACGCCAAGCTCGGGTTCCCGCAACGCGACCCGCACGGGGACCCGATCCCGGCCTCGGACGGGCAGGTGCCCACGCCGCCGGCCCGCCAGCTGTGGGCGTGCGGCGACGGTGAGACCGGAACGGTGGCCCGCATCTCCGACGCCGACCCGGAGATGCTGCGCTATTTCGCCGACGTCGGCATCAACCTCGATTCGCGGCTGCGGGTCCTGACCCGCCGGGAATTCGCCGGCATGATCTCGGTGGCGATCGAAGCCGGCGACGGCGCGGAGACGACGGTCGACCTGGGCAGCCCGGCCGCCCGGGCCGTCTGGGTGGTGGGCTAGCGGCGATCGCAAGCGCGGCGAAGCCGGGCGCCGCGGGTCGCCGCCATCGGGCTGACTCTCAGAGCGCCGAACGTGCAGTCATGGCGAAATTTCGCCCGATTTTTCGCCCTGAGAGCACGTTCGACGCCGGCGCCGCCGCGCTCTAGCGTTCGGCGCGCTGGTAAGCGGTGACCACGGCCGCGCCACCCAGCCCGATGTTGTGTTGCAGTGCGGCGCTGACGTTGTCGACCTGACGCTTGTCGGCGGAGCCGCGCAGCTGCCAGGTCAGCTCGGCGCACTGCGCGAGCCCGGTCGCGCCCAGCGGATGACCCTTCGAGATCAGGCCGCCCGACGGGTTGACCACCCAGCGCCCGCCGTAGGTGGTGTCGCCGTTGTCGATCAGCTTGGGCGCCTCGCCCGGACCGCACAGGCCGAGGGCTTCGTAGAGCAGCAGTTCGTTGGCCGAGAAGCAGTCGTGCAGCTCGATCACCTGGAAGTCCTCCGGGCCCAGGCCGGACTGGTCGTAGACCTGTTGCGCCGCTTGCACATTCATGTCATAGCCGATCAGGTTCTTGGCGGTCCCGTCGAAGGTCGACGCGAAGTCCGTCGTCATGGCCTGGCCGACGATCTCCACGGCCTGGCCGGCCAGCCCGTGGCGGTCGACGAAGCTCTCCGAGGCCAGGATCGCCGCGCCGGAACCGTCGGACGTCGGCGAGCACTGCAACTTGGTCAGGGGGTCGGAGATCGTTCGCGCCGCCAGGATGTCCTCGAGCGTGTAGGACTCCTGGAACTGCGCGAACGGGTTGTTGACGGAGTGCTTGTGGTTCTTGTAACCGATCTTGGCGAAATGCTCTGCGGTGCTGCCGTATTGGCGCATGTGCTCGCGGCCGGCGGCGCCGAACATCCAGGGCGCGACGGGCATCGCGAACTCGTCGATCGCGGCCATTGCCTTGACGTGCTTGCCCATCGGCGATTCGCGGTCCTGGGCGCCGCCGCTCAGCGAGCCGGGCTGCATCTTCTCGAAACCGAGCGCGAGGGCGCAGTCGACGATCCCGCCGCGGATGGCCTGGGCCGCCAGGAACAGCGCGGTCGAGCCGGTCGAGCAGTTGTTGTTGACGTTGACGATCGGAATCCCGGTCATGCCCAGCTCGTAGAGCGCCCGCTGCCCGGACGTCGAATCGCCGGCGACGTAGCCGACGTAGCCCTGCTGCACCTCGCGGTAGTCGATCCCCGCGTCGGACAGGGCGTTGGTCCCGGACTCGCGCGCCATGTCCGGGTAGTCCCAGCCTTCGCGGCGGCCGGGCTTCTCGAATTTCGTCATGCCGACGCCGACGACGTAAACCTTGTTGGACATAGCGCGCCCCTTCTTCGACAGGCTGGAGAGATCCGCGCCTCAGCCTATTCCTGGAGCGTCGCGGGTCTGATCACAACCACCGACTTGGTGCGTGAGCCCTCGTCGCGCAGCAGCGCGATCACCCGCCCGGCGGCGTCGCAGGCGGCGTAGACGCCGTCGATGCCGGCAGGCGCGAGCGCTCGCCCGTTGGCCGCCGCTTCGGCCTCCCCGGCGGTCAGGTCGCGGCGCGGGAAGATCAGCAGGCACGCCTCGTCGAGGGTCAACGACAGGCCGGGCCGCTCGGCCAGGTCGTCGAGCGAGCGGGCCTGCTGCAGGGTGAAGCGACCGACGCGGGTGCGCCGCAGCGCCGTCAGATGCCCGCCAACGCCGAGCGCGGCGCCGACGTCGCGGGCCAGCGCGCGAACGTAGGTTCCCGACGAGCAGTCGACCTCCACGTCGACGTCGACGAACTGGCCCTCGGACCGGACATCGAGCACCTCGAACCGGTCGATGCGCACCGGCCGGGCCTCGAGTTCGACTGTCTGGCCCTCGCGAACCAGCCGATAGGCGCGCCGCCCATCCACCTTGATCGCGCTGACCGCGGACGGCACCTGCTCGATATCGCCGCGCAGGCCGGCGACCGCGGCCACGATCTCCTCTCGCGTCAGGTGCGCGGCCGAAACGCTGTGCAGCACTTCTCCTTCGGCGTCCTCGGTGGAGGTGGTCTGGCCCAGCCGAATGGTGGCGGTGTAGGACTTGGCGGCCGCGGTCAACAGGCCGAGGATCTTGGTGGCGCGGTCGACGCCGATCACCAGCACGCCGGTGGCCATCGGGTCCAGCGTCCCGGCGTGCCCCACCCTGCGGGTGGCGAAGATGCGGCGGCAGCGGCCCACCACGTCGTGACTGGTCATCCCGGCCGGCTTGTCGACGACGACCAATCCCGGACCGGGCCCCGGGCCGCCACTCATAGCACGATGGCGGTCAGCACCAGTCCCCGCTCGACCGACCACCGGCCCCTCAGCGCGGTCAGAGGTGGCCCGTCGAGGGTCTGCCCGTCGATCAGGATCTTGGACACGAACACCCCGGTGGTCTCCCCGTCCGGCGGGTCGAGGTCGAACACGATGTGGGCGTCCTCGAAACCCAGCCAGCGCTTGGTCAACGGGAACCAGGCCTTGTACGTTGCTTCCTTGGCGCAGAACAGGATTCGGTCCCAGTGCAGGCCGGCGGGCAGCGTCGTCATCTCGTGTCGCTCTTCGGGCAGGCTGATCGCGTTCAGCACGCCGTCCGGCAGCACGTCGTGCGGTTCGGCGTCGATGCCCACCGAGCGCACCGCTTCGCTGCGGCCGACGACCGCACCGCGATAGCCGGTGCAGTGGGTGAGGCTGCCCACCACGCCGTCGGGCCAGCACGGTTCGCCCTTCTCCCCCTTGAGGATCGGCACCGGCGGCAGGCCGAGCTCGCCCATCGCGACCCGGGCGCAGTGCCGGACGGTGACGAACTCGTTGCGTCGCTTGGCCACCGACTTGGCGATCAGCGGCTCCTCTTCGGGCAGGGGAACGAGGTCCGGCGGGTCGGAGTACAGCTCCGAGTAGGCGAGCTCGCCCATGTCGGGCAGCACCGAGGAGACCAGCTTGTCCGTCATCGTGATTGCCGCTGCCGCAACCGTTCCCGGAACTGTGCGGCCTGCTGCCGCATCTCGGGAGTGATCTCGAAGTGGCCGCCGAAGTCGTTGAGGTATCCCGGCGCGTATTGCGGGTCGGGCAACACCTGGCGCAGCCAGCTGTGCGGCTTGCGGCGCCGCCACTCCCTCGGGTATCCCACCGACACCTCCTCGAAGCGCACGTCGTCGTACCAGGTGGTGCGCGGAATGTGCAGGTGACCGTAGACCGAACAGACCGCGTTGTAGCGGGTGTGCCAGTCGGCGGTCTTGGTGGTCCCACACCACAGCGAGAACTCCGGGTAGAACAACGCGTCGCAGGGCTCGCGGACCAGCGGGAAATGGTTCACCAGGACGGTCGGCGTCATCCAGTCGAGTTGCTCGAGGCGGGTCCGCGTGGTGGCGAGCCGCTCCTGGCACCACGCTTCCCGGGTGGGGTACGGCTCCGACGACAGCAGGAATTCGTCGGTGGCGACCACGTTGCGCTCCCGCGCGATGGTCAGGCCCTCGGCTTTGCTCGCCGCCCCCTCGGGCAAGAAGCTGTAGTCGTAGAGCAGGAACATCGGCACGATCGTGGCCGGGCCGCCGCGCTCGGTCCACACCGGGAAGGGATGCTCCGGCGTGACGATGCCCATCTCGTCGCACATGTGGACCAGGTACTCGTAGCGGGCCCTGCCGAAGACCTGCACCGGATCCCGCGTCGTGGTCCACAACTCGTGGTTGCCGGGCACCCAGATCACCTTGGCGAAGCGCCGGCGCAGCAGGTCCAGGGCCCAGCGGATCTCGTCGGTGCGTTCGGCGACGTCACCGGCGACGATCAGCCAGTCGTCCGGCGAGGACGGGTGCAGCGACTCGGTGACCGGCTTGTTGCCCAGGTGACCGGTGTGCAGGTCGGAGACGGCCCACAGCGTGGGTTGTCCCCCATTGGTCGATTCCTGCCCCGCATTTTGACCAGCCACGGTTAACCAGCCTAATGACCCGCGGTGCGGGGCCGGTTGGGGCCGCGCCTTGCTCGCCGGCATTGGAACGTGTTCTTGTTTACCGGTGACCGCGCGGGAGGCGACTTGTACACTCCCGGCAAGGGCCAGGGAGCCGTCAGGGGGTGTCGTGTTCGCCAAGATACGTCTGATCGGGGCCATCGGTGCCGTGATCGCGGCGGCCATCGCCGGCACGGCCGGGTGGCAGGGCGGCGCACAGGGGCCGACCGGGGGCGGGCGCGTCGAGCTGCGCTCGACGGCGGCGCCGATGGAAACCACGATGAAGAGCCCGATCGTGGCCACCACCGACCCGCGCCCGTTCGACGCGTGCGAGGACATCCCGTTCGACGTCATCCAGCGGCTCGGCCTGGCGTTCACACCGCCCGAGCACGAAGACGGCCTGCGCTGCCACTTCGACGCGGGCAACTACCAGGTGGCCGTCGAGCCCATCATCTGGCGCACCTACGAGGCGACGCTGCCCCCCGACGCCGTCGAGACCACCATCGCCGGCCACCGCGCCGCGCAGTACTGGGTGCTCAAGCCGACGTATCACAACAGCTACTGGTATTACTCCTGCATGGTCGCATTCAAGACCAGTTACGGCGTGCTGCAGCAGGCGCTTTACTACTCCACCGTCTACTCCAACCCCGAGGTCGACTGCATGTCCACCGACCTGCAGCGGGCCAACGACCTCGCGCCGTACTACAAGTTCTGATCCCCGCTCGGGCCTTAACCTGGGCACCGTGAGTATCACCTCGACGCGACCCGCCCAGCCCGCGCTGCACGCCCTGCGACACCTCGGCGGCAAGGCGGTGGGCCGGCTGCTGGGCCTGCCGCCGGCGACCACCGAGTACACGGTCGAACGCGTCCGGGTGCCCATGCGCGACGGGGTCGGCCTGGTGGCCGATCACTACACACCGAACACCGACTGCCCCGCCGGCACCCTGCTGGCGCGGGGGCCGTACGGGCGCTCCTTCCCGTTCTCGCTGGTGTTCGGCGCACTGTACGCGGCCCGCGGCTACCACGTCGTGCTGCAGAGCGTCCGCGGCACGTTCGGGTCGGGCGGGGATTTCGAACCGATGGCCAACGAGGCCGCCGACGGCGCCGACACGGTGGCCTGGCTGCGTGAGCAGCCCTGGTTCACCGGCCGCTTCGCCACCATCGGTTTGTCGTACCTCGGGTTCACCCAGTGGGCGCTGATGACCGATCCCCCGCCGGAGCTCGCCGCGGCCGTCGTCACCGTGGGGCCGCACGATTTCAACGCCTCGGTGTGGGGTACCGGCTCGTTCGCGATCAACGACTTCCTCGGCTGGAGCGACATGGTCGCCCACCAGGAAGACCCGGTACGCGCCCGGTCGGCGCTGCGCCAGCTGCAGAACCGCAGCAGGGTGACGCAGGCGGCCCTCGGGCTGCCGGTGGGCGACACGGCCCGGGCGCTGCTCGGTACGGGCGCGCCCTGGTTCGAATCGTGGGTCGAGCACACCGACCCGAACGATCCGTTCTGGGACGCGCTGCGCTGCGGCGATGCGCTGGACCGCGTCGACGTGCCGGTGCTGCTGATCGGCGGCTGGCAGGACATTTTCGTCAGGCAGACGCTGCAGCAGTACGAGCACCTGCGCGGCCGGGGCGTCGACGTCGCGCTCACCATGGGCCCCTGGACGCACACCCAGCTGCTCGCCACCGGCCTGAGCACCTGCACGCGGGAGTCGCTGGACTGGCTGGGCGCCCACCTCGGCGGCGCGCCCGCCCCGCGACGGCCCGGCCGGGTCCACGCGTATGTCACCGGCCAGGGTTGGCGCACTGTGGCCGACTGGCCGCCCGCCACCACCGAGCGCGCGCTCTATCTGCGGCCCGGCGGACACCTCGGTGAGACCGCCCCGACGGACCTGGCGCGGCTGGCGCCGGCGTCCTTCCGCTACGACCCCGCCGACCCCACACCCACCACGGGCGGCCCGTTGCTGTCGCCGAAAGGCGGTTACCGCGACGACAGCCGGCTCGCGACGCGCGACGACGTGCTGGCCTTCACCAGCCTCACCCTCACCCACGACCTGTGCGTCTACGGCAGCCCGGCCGTCGAGCTGGCGCACGGCGCCGACACTCCCCACGTCGACCTCTTCGTCCGGGTGAGCGAGGTCGACGCCAAAGGCCGGTCGAAGAACGTCAGCGACGGCTACCGGCGGTTGCGGACCGCCAAGAAATCGTCGAAGGGGACCGTCCGCGTCGAACTCGACGGCATCGCCCACCGCTTCCGCGCCGGCTCCCGCATCCGCCTGCTGATCGCCGGCAGCTGGTTCCCCCGCTACGCGCGCAACCTGGGCACCGACGAGCCGATTCTGACGGGCCACCAGTCCGAGCCGGCCACCCACACCGTGCGCTATGGACGCTCCAGGCTGCTGCTGCCCGTCGGCCCGCTCGACCTGTCAGCCAACGGCGCGGCGGACACGGGCGGCGACCTCGGCTAGCGCGGCGTCGTCGTGAACGGGTGCCGCGAGCGGCGCCCGCAGGGGCAGCTCCACCCAGCTTTTGCAGCCGCCGTAGTCGGGCGTCCGGGTGATCTGCACCGGCTCGGCCAGCGGGTGCACCGACACCACCAGCACGGCCAGCTTGTGCTTCGGGCGGAAGTCGAGCCGGTCGGCGCGCACCGAATCGCCGGTCCAGATGTGCAGGTCCTCGATTTCCGCCAGCCGGTCTGGCTGGTTAACCGCCACGGCGGCAACGACTTTCGCGGCCGCCCGGATCACCAGACGGTCGTCGGTGCTGTCGGCGGCGGCCGCCTCGAGCAGGTCGCGATGCTCGGGCCGCACGCGCTCGAAGTGGCTGTGGGCGACCGTCGGGAACAGGAGGAACTCGGAGGCGGCAAGTTCGAAGCGCTTCTCCCCGATGCCGCCCTTGCGCAACAGCACCCGCTGGCGACCGTCCAGCAGGGCGTGCACGGCGGCGCTCCACTCCTTGAGCGCGGGCCTGGTGGCGGTGCGCGTCACTGCGCCCCGGCCAGCCGGGCGATGACCTCGGGCCGGCGCAACGGTGGGACGGTCTTGGGCGGCTGGCGCCGCGGAGGCAACGCCGCCAACAACCGGGCCGTCGTCTCGGTGACCTCGGCAACCGCCGCCTCGAAGGCGTCTGCGTTCGCCGCCGAGGGTCGGGTGATCCCGCTGACCTTGCGCACATACTGGCGGGCCGCCGCCGCGATCTCCTCGGCGGTCGCCGACGGTTGCAACCCGCGCAACTCGGTGATGTTCCGGCACATGCCTCAACGATAGGCGGGGCCGGCGACCCTTTACGGTGATCTCATGAGCGACGACATCCTGCTGATCGAAACCGACGAGCGGGTGCGCACCCTGACCCTCAACCGGCCGCAGTCCCGCAACGCGCTGTCTTCGGCGCTGCGGGATCGATTCTTCGGGGCGCTGGCCGACGCGGAAGCCGACGACGCCGTCGACGTCGTCATCGTGACCGGCGCCGACCCGGTGTTCTGTGCGGGCCTGGATCTCAAGGAGTTGGGCGGTTCCTCGGCGCTTCCGGACATCTCCCCACGGTGGCCTCCGCTGAGCAAGCCGGTCATCGGTGCGATCAACGGCGCCGCGGTGACCGGCGGGCTGGAGCTGGCCCTGTACTGCGACATCCTGATCGCCTCGGAGAACGCCCGCTTCGCCGACACCCACGCCCGCGTCGGCCTGCTGCCCACCTGGGGGCTGAGCGTGCGGCTGCCGCAGAAGGTCGGCGTCGGCCTGGCCCGCCGGATGAGCATGACCGGGGACTACCTGTCCGCCACCGACGCGCTGCGCGCCGGGCTGGTGACCGAGGTGGTGCCGCACGACCAGCTGCTGCCCGCCGCACGCCAGGTGGCCGCGTCGATCGTCGGCAACAACCAGGATGCGGTGCGCGCGCTGCTGGCGTCCTATCACCGGATCGACGACTCGCAGACCAGCGCGGGCCTGTGGCTGGAAGCGATGGCGGCCCGCCAGTTCCGGACCAGCGGCGACGACATCGCCGCTAACCGCGAGGCGGTGCTGCAGCGCGGGCGGGCGCAGGTCCGCTAGCCGCGCCGGCCTCGTCGATGATCCAATTTCCGCCGCCCGCGCCGTGGCGAAGACCGACCGCGGACATCGTCGCGACCGTGCTGCTCTTCGTCGCGGAGCTGGCGGTCAGCGCCGTTTCAGTCGCCCTGGCGTTGTTGTCCTCGATGTGGCTGATGCTGCCGATATGCAGCGACAACTGCGACAGCCCCGCCGTCACGCACTTCGTCCACCGCACCTTCACCGGGACCGTCGTCATCGCGGGCGGGATCGCGCTGGCCCTGCTGGTGTCATGCGTCGGGGCGCTCGTCACCGGCATCCGGCGTCGGGCCGGGATGTGGAAATGGCCGGCGTTGGGCCTGGTCATCGCCGTTGTGTCAGTTCTGATCGCCGCTGGCTTGTGGGTGAACTGAGGGCAACCAATACGATCAGCTGATGCGTTTGGTCCTGGACGTCCTCGGGAGGTTGCTCGCGTGCGCCGTGGTGCTCACCGCGGCGGTCGCAATGGTGGGCACAGCGCCGCGCGCGGCCGCGCAGCCGCCGGCGGGATTTCCCAACCTGGACGGTTTCGCACCCGTCCCGGCGGACGGCTACGTCATCAGCAGTGGCCCGAGTACCCCGCCGCGGATCAGCTTCTCCACCCCATACTCCTTGGTGTGTGACTTCTATGGCGGCCCGGCGCCCGCGCCGCAGCCGTCACAGGACATCAAGTGCAAGGGCGACATGCCCGGCATCGACGACGTCCCCGTGCTCGGCGGGCGCCCGCACCCGGGCGATTGCCTGGTGGGTTCGGCCGAGTTCAAGGGACCGGGCTACCAGTTGAGCCGCATGTCCTACGGCGGATGCGACGGCAACCCGGCCGCCCTGCCACCGGGCGGCAAGTTGTTGGGTGCAGGTCAGAAGCTGACCTACCTGAACGTCACGTGCGCCGTCGGCGCCGACAACCTGGTCGCCTGCCTGGACACCACCAGTGGTGACCACGGGTTCGTGCTGCAGCGGGCGGGCAGCTGGGCGTTCTAATCGAGCGCGGCGCGCAGCGACGCGACCGCGTCGTCGATTGGCCCGCACGTCGAATAGCCGGCGGCCAGCCGGTGGCCGCCCCCGCCGAACGCGAACGCGACCGCCGCCAGATCCACGTCGGCCTTGGCGCGCATCGACACCGACCACTGCTGCGGGTCGACCTCCTTGAACACCGCGGCCACCTCGGCCTGCTGCGTGGTGCGCACGATGTCGACGATGCTTTCGACTTCCTCGGGCCGCGAGGTGACCCAATCCTGGTGTCCGACAACGGCATACACCAGCCCACGGCCACCGGCCGCGTCGGGCAGCAGGTGCGCCGAGCCCAGCACGCGTGACAGCAGTGGCAGCCAGCTGAAGGGATGGCTGTCCATCAACGCTCGGCTGACGGCGGCGTTGTCGACGCCGGTCTCCACCAGCCGGGCCGCCAGCCGAAGCGCGCGGGGGGTGGCCCAGCGGAACGAACCGGTGTCGGTGGTCAGCCCGGCGTAGATGCAGTGCGCGACGTCCGGTTCGATCGGCTTGCCCCACGCGTCGAGGATGTCGGCGATCATCATCGTCGTCGAATCCGCCGACACGTCAACGAAGTTCGCGGTCCCGAACAGCTCGTTGGAGGCGTGGTGGTCGATGACCAGCGACTCGCGGCCGGGGCCGGCCAGATCGCTCAGCGCGCCCAGCCGCTTGACGCTTGGAACATCAACGGTGACAACCAGATCGACGTCGCGCCGCATCGCGTCCGCACCGACCAGCAGCTGGCAACCGGGCAACGACGCCAGCGACTCCGGCAGCGCCGCCGGCTCGGCGAAACCGACCTCGACGCTTTTTCCGCACTTGTCCAGCACCAGCGCCAGCGCCAGGCCCGCGCCGATGGTGTCGGCGTCGGGGTGCACATGGGCGACCACCGCGATAGTCGCGGCGCCGGAGAGCAATTCGACCGCGCCGCGGGCGTCGATGCGCACCCCGGCTCCCGCGGCCCCGGCCAGCTCAGTCTTCGCGTCGGTCGTCGTCACCGGTGTCCTCATCACTCGACCCCCGGTAGGGATCGGCCTCCCCGGCCGGCTTGGCCCCGGAACGAACTCGCGCCAGATCGGCGTCCGCGGCGCGGGCCCGCGCCAGCAACTCGTCCATCCGCGCCACGGTGTCCAATGTGGTGTCGCGGGTGAATGTCAGCGTGGGCGTGAAGCGCACGCCGGTGCCCGCCCCCACCATCGTGCGCAGCGCGCCTTTGGCCCGTTCCAGTGCGGCCGCGGCGGCGGCGTAGTCCGGCTCTTCGTCGAGGGTGCGGCCCATCACGGTGTAGAACACCGTCGCGTCGTGCAGGTCGGCGGTGACCTTCGTGTCGACGATGGTCACCCCGTCCAGGCCGGGATCCTTGATCTCGAACTCGATCGCCGAGGCGACGATCGTGTTGATGCGTTTGGCCAATCGGCGCGCCCTTGCGGGGTCCGCCACTATTTATTCACCGCCTTCTCCTCATCACTTCGTTCTGCATCGTCGGCGTCGGACGCGGTCATCATCGGCTTCAACGTGCGCGCCGAAGGGAAAGCGACCGAGCTCGCCAACCGCGAGGGTGTCGAGATCCGCTACTACTCGGTCATCTACCAGGCGATCGACGACATCGAGAAGGCCCTGCGCGGCATGCTCAAGCCGATCTACGAGGAGAAGGAGCTGGGTCGCGCCGAGATCCGCGCGATCTTCCGGTCCTCGAAGGTGGGCATCATCGCCGGCTGCATGATCAGCTCCGGTGTGGTGCGGCGCAACGCGAAGGCCCGCCTGCTGCGGGACAACGTCGTGGTCACCGAGAACCTCACGATCAACTCGCTGCGACGGGAGAAGGACGACGTGACCGAGGTCCGCGAGGGCTTCGAGTGCGGTATGACGCTGGGCTACTCCGACATCAAGGAAGGCGACATCATCGAGTCCTACGAGCTCGTCGAGAAGGAGCGCGCCTGACCGCCGCCGACGATGCAGAACGAAGTGATGAGGAGAAGGCGGTGAATAAATAGTGGCGGACCCCGCAAGGGCGCGGCGTCG
>NZ_LZKF01000155.1:0-2774 GCF_001672665.1 Mycobacterium sp. E2238
CGTCGCCGGCATAGAGTGCGTTGGCTTCCGGCAGGTACGCGACCACGGTGTTGGTGGCGACCTTCTGATAGGGCCCCCAGCTGCCCGCTCCGTTGATCAACCCGGGCGGCACGGGCGGCAGCGGCATCACGGGAGGTAGCCAGAATTGAGCAGCGTCTTCAATTTCGGAAAACCGCGGCCCCGGACGGTCGTCGGCGTGCTGGCGGTACTGCTGATCCTGGTCGCCGGCGCCCTCGGCTGGCGGCTCTACCAAAGGTTGACCACCAACACCGTAATCGCTTATTTCCCATCGGCGAACGCCCTCTATTCCGGCGACAAAGTCCAAATCATGGGCGTTCGCGTCGGTTCCGTCGACAAGATCGAACCGGCCGGCGACAAGATGAAGGTGACGTTTCACTACGACAACAAATACAAGGTGCCCGCCAACGCGTCGGCGGTCATCGTGAACCCGACGCTGGTGGCGTCGCGCAACATCCAGTTGGAGCCGCCCTATAAGGGCGGTCCGGTCATGGGCGACAACGCGGTGATCCCCATCGAGCGCACGCAGGTGCCGACGGAGTGGGACGAACTGCGCGAAGGCGTCGCTAACGTCATCTCCAAACTCGGCCCGACACCCGAGCAACCCAAAGGTCCGTTCGGTGATGCCATCGAGTCGTTCGCCGACGGGCTGGCCGGCAAGGGCAAGCAAATCAACACCACGCTGAACAGCCTGTCGCGGTCGTTGACGGCGCTGAACGAGGGCCGTGGTGACTTCTTCGCGGTGGTGAAGAGCCTGGCCCAGTTCGTCAACGCCCTGCACAAGGACGACCAGCAATTCGTCGCGCTCAACAAGAACCTGGCCCAGTTCACCGACGAGTTGACCGGATCCGACCACAATCTCGCCAATGCGCTCCAGCAGTTCGACAGCCTGCTCTCCACCCTGCGCCCGTTCTTGACCAAGAACCGCGAGGTGCTCGTCCATGACCTCGACAACCTCGCCACCCTGACCACCACGCTGGTCCAGCCCGATCCACTGAACGGTTTGGAGACCGCGTTGCACGTCCTGCCGACGCTGGAGACCAACCTCAGCCAGATCTACCACCCGTCGCACGGGGCCGTGATGTCCATTCCGGCGATCCCTAACTTCGCCAACCCAATGCAGTTCTTCTGCAGCATGATTCAGGCCGGTAGCCGACTGGGTTATCAAGAGTCCGCCGAGCTGTGTGCGCAATACCTGGCCCCCGTCCTCGATGCGATCAAGTTCAACTACCTGCCCTTCGGGTTGAACCTGTTCAGCACCGCCGAGGCGCTACCCAAGGAGATCGCTTACTCCGAGCCGCGGCTGCACCCGCCGAACGGATACAAGGACACCACCGTGCCCGGCATCTGGGTGCCCGACACCCCGTTCTCGCACCGAAACACCCAACCCGGATGGGTGGTCGCGCCGGGCATGCAGGGCACCCAGGTGGGGCCCGTCACCGGCGGCCTGTTGACCCCCGAATCCCTGGCCGAACTGATGGGCGGCCCCGACACCGGGCCCCCGCCCCCGGGGTTGCAGACCCCGCCCGGGCCGCCGAACGCCTACGACGAGTATCCGGTGTTGCCACCCATCGGCCTGCAGGCCCCCCAGGTGCCGATCCCGCCACCGGCGCCCGGACCGGGTGTGATCCCTGGTCCGGTCGCGCCGACGCCCGCGCCGGTGGCCGCCGCGGCGGGAGCAGGATCATGAACACATTGCGCGCCATGGCTATTCGGGCCCGATACCGGACGCGGCAGGGCATCGCAGTGCTGGTTGCTGCAGTGTTGCTGACGTCGTGCGCGAAATGGCATGGGATCGCGAATGTGCCGATGCCGGGTGGCCCGGGCTCCGGGCCCGGCTCCTACACCGTCTATGTGCAGATGCCCGACACGCTTGCCCTCAACGACAACAGCCGGGTGCGGGTGGCCGATGTCTTTGTCGGCACGGTGCGGGCGATCCAACTGAAGAACTGGGTCGCGACCCTGACGCTGCGTCTGGGCAAGAACGTCAAGTTACCCAGGAACGCGACCGCCAAGATCGGGCAAACCAGCCTGCTGGGTTCGCAGCATGTGGAGCTGGCCGCGCCTCCCAACCCGTCCCGGGAGTTGCTGCGGGATGGCGACACGATCCCGCTGAAGAATGCGTCGACGTATCCCACGACGGAGCAGACGCTCGCAAGTCTTGCCATCGTGCTTCGCGGCGGCGGCATCCCGAACCTGGAAGTGCTGCAGAACGAGGTCTACAACATCGTCAACGGTCGGGCCGAGCACATCCGTGCCTTCCTCGGCAAGCTGGCCACCTTCACCGCCCGACTCAACGAGCAACGCGCTGACATCACCCGAGCCATCGATTCCACCAACCGGCTGCTGGCATACGTGGGTCCCCGCTCTGACGTCTTGGACCGCGTCCTCACCGAATTCCCGCCACTGCTCAAGCATTTCGCCGACAAACAGAACCTTCTGATCGACGCGGTCGACGCTACGGGACGGCTCAGCAAAGTTGCCGACCAATACCTGTCGGCCGCGCGGGGCGACCTCCACCAGGATCTGCTCTCGCTGCAGTGCCCGTTGCGGGAATTCGGCCGTGCCTCTCCCTACCTGATTCGCGCGCTCAAGCTGATCCTCGTCCGGCCGTTCGACGTCGACGCCGTACCCAAGGCGTTCCGCGGCGACTACTTCAACTTGTCGCTGACGCTGGATCTGACGATGAGCGCGGTCGACAACGCGGTCCTCACCGGGACCGGGTTCTCCGGAGCGCTACGCGCGCTCGAACAATC